>CAYNVC010000052.1:0-6733 GCA_964400615.1 uncultured Anaerolineales bacterium
AGCGTGCGCGGGACGGTCGGCGCGGTGAACCGCTTTTCCACGGGGGTCAAGCTCACACTGGCGGACGAGACGGGGCAGGTGACGGTGCTCCTGTGGCAGGATGTCTACGACGCACTCGCGGACGAGCCACAGGTCGGCGCGGAGATAAGCGTGCAGGGAGAAATATCCGAGTACCAGGGAGAGTTGGAGCTGGTTCCCAACTCGGCCAGTGACGTGCAACTGCTCGCCCCGGCTACCCGGCCCGCCACGCCCGCCCCGCCACCGACGCCGGAGGTCGAGACGCGCCCCATCGGCCAGGTGACGGCCACCGACGTGGGGCAGACGCTGCGCCTGACCGGAACGCTCGGTGAGATGGAGACATTTTCCTCCGGGGTCAAATTCCCCCTCAGCGACGAGAGCGGCAGCATCACCCTGCTCCTGTGGCAAAACGTCTACGACGGCCTCCCCGAGCCGGAGCGGCTCGTCCCCGGCGCACGGGTGGAGGTGACGGGCCAGATAGACGAGTACCGGGGCACGCTAGAGATCATCCCATCCAGTTTAGAGATCATTGGGAATTAGAAATTCGAAAATCACCGACCTGGAGGTTACTATGCGAATAAAAACACTGGCAATTACGGCGCTTGCACTGGCAATCCTGACGGGCGGGTGTGGGAGCGAAACGCAACCCTCGCCGACCCCCACCACCAGGCCACTACCCGCTGCCTCCCCCACCCTCACACGCGCAGCGCCGGAAACCGAGACTCCGCTCCCAACCGCCACCCCGCAACCCAGCGCCACCCCGACACCACAGCCAGCCCCAACCCAGGCCGCCACGCCCACGCCGACCTTTCCCCCCACCCCAGAGGCAACCCCCACCCCCCAGGTGACGCTGACCGCAATCGGTGATGTCACCGCCGCCCGCGTCGGCGAAGAGGTGACGGTGGAGGGCACGGTGGTCGGCACGGCCAGCTTCCAGGCCGGGTTCAAGTTCACACTGGAAGATAGCACGGGCCAGATCACGCTCCTGATGTGGCACAACGTCTACGACGATTGCTGGGACGCGGATAAGATCAACCTGGGGGCCACGGTGCGGGCCACGGGCGAGATCGGCCAGTACGAGGGACAATTGCAGATCGAGCCGGGCTTTGGCGGGGACGTCAAAGCCATCACCGGGGCAGCGGCCTCTGCCCCACAGCGCGAGATCGGCTCACTCAGTGGCGGCGACGAGGGAGAGCGGGTGATGATCGAGGGCGAGGTCATCCGCGTCGAAGGGGGAAATAGCTGGGTCAAAGTGTTCGTCGGCGACACGAGCGGCGAGGTGATGGTCTTTATCTACCGGAACGTGCTCGACCGCATTCCCAACAACACCGCGCTGGGCACACCCGGCAGCCGGGTGCGGGTCGTCGGCGCGGTGGAGACGTACAAAGGGAACGTAGAGGTGGTGCCGACTCTGCCCTACGACGTGGTAGTGTTGAATCAGTAAAAAGCCTGACCGAGAGGCCCGTGAGGTTTGTTGAAAACCTCACGGGCCTCCCACGACTCTTACTCGAGCCGCCACACGCTCAGGTCGTCCAGACAAATGGTCGCGTTTGGTTCACTGTACGTGGAACCGCCCAGCCCGACACGCCCCGTCGGGAAACGGTCGCTATCAACCTGGCTCGCCAGCACGCCGTTGACGTACAGGGACACAACCCCGTTTACCCGCTCCATGCTCAAATAGTTCCACCCGGCCGGGTTGATGTTCTTGGACACGGTCCAATCAACCAGCTTGTCCTGCCACGATCCATCCTCCAGCAGGAAGAGGGCGAACGTCTGGTCGGAAGGCGAGACCTCGTACCAGTAGATATTGTCCCCGTCCGGGCCAAAACCGAGACCGCAGGTAGCGTCCTCGGCTCCGCTAACCTTGCAAGCCACCTCGGCCACGAACTCGTCCGTGCGGAACGGCTCGTACCACTCCCAGGCGGTAAAGTTGTCGCTCTTGATCGAGATACAGTACTCGCCGTCAGCAGGGGCATTGTAGATCGCGTTATCGGTCTCCGCGCCACCCCAGTTGTTGCGGTTATCCTCGAATTCATCCTCAAAGCGCAACACCGCGTTAGCCGGTAGAGGAGTCATCCCAGAAACGGTCCACCTGTTCTTTTCCGGCAGGCTGACGTTGTAGATGTACTCGATGGTTTTCCCGTCCTCGTCCGCCGCCTTCATGTCGTACGTGCCGTGCGGGATGCCGTCCACGGTGTAACTACCGCCGGCCTTGATCACGTCGTTGCCCAGCCAATCGTCGCCCCAATTGTCGCTCTCAGGAGGCGCAATGTACAGGTAAGAGATCATATCATCCGACTCGTTGATGACCTCGAACGAGACCAGGCCGGTGATAGTCCAGGTCTGGTCGCCATCCACCTCCGCGCCCCACACGATCTGCAACGTTTCCTTGTTCGCATCCGCGGCCTTGACGTCATAAGTGCCTGCGGGAATGCCCACGATTGTGTACGTATCACCGGCGGCGATCACGCTCCCGCCCAACCAATCGTCGCCCCAATCGCTGGCGTCGGCGGGTGAGAGGTAGACGTACCACACGTCCACGTCCGAGTTGTTGGTGATCTCTAGCGTCGCCCCCTCCGGCTCCGGGGACGACTTGGGCGTGTTCGTCGGCATAAGCGTGAGCTGCTGCACCACGGTCGGCGTCGCTTCCACGGCAGCCGTCCCTCCCCCAACGCAAGCCAACCCAGATAACATCAACACTATAGCTGCCACCGCAATCCAATAACTGTTTTTCATCCTCTGCCTCCTTTTGAACTAGAATTTTACAACACAGTCACCTCTGTCGCCCTCGATCACAGAGACGGGGTTATTTTACACCACCTTGAAAAATCCGCCAAAACAAATCGCCACGCGGACGAGGGGGGCATTCGACCTGTGTCTAGCTGCGAAAAGTTGGGCGTCGAGGTAAATACGAAACGTCAAACGTCGGGGGCGCTGCGGATGCGCTCCCACGCTGCCTGCACCGACTCTAACCCTAGCTGCCGTTCGGGGATCTGTCCGTAATGCACGGCGACGTAAGCCTCTGTAATGCGCTCTATCTCAGCCCGGTTCTCCGGGAAAGCCGAGGCCAGGGTGGGACGGTACTCGTAAGGGGTCTCGTGCGGGGCGCGGGGGTAGCCTCGTTCGGCGGCCAACGCGCCCAGGCGGGCATAGATGCGGCGGATGGTCAAGGCGGCCCAGAGGTTCCCCAGAGGGGAACGCCCCAACGCAGCGGCCAGATCGTCCAGCCGGTCCCGTCCCCGCCGCAGCGCGTCGCGCAGAGAGCGGCCCAGTTGGCCCCCCTCCCACACCGATTCCCGCTCGTCATTCAGTTGCTGCCCCGCCTGCGTGCGCAGCCGCCGCAGGGAAAATGCTATCGCCGCCAGCAGAAACAGGATCATGCCGATGATGGCAAAAACCTTGAACGTCGCCGCCTGATCGGGGGAGAAAGGGGGCTGCTGCTCCGGGAACTGGGGCAGGGAGGGCAGTTCCAAATCCTGAAAGCCCTTCAGGTTGACCCGTTTCAAGATGAAACGCCACAGCACCAGGAAAACGTACACCAGGCCGTACACGACCCAACTCAAAGCGTAGAACAGCGCGGCCAGGATCACGCTCACCACGTCCCAAATCGGTCTCAAGATGCGCGTCACGCTCTCGCCGGTCAGCAAGGCCGCCGCACCCATCGCCAGCAGCAGAACAATCAGGCTGGCGACGACCAAAACCGCCAACCAGCTCAGACTGAACGGTGACTGCCCCCCTCCGTACTGCTGTTCCACCTCCTCCGCCCGCGCCAGGGCAATCCCCAGCAGGCTGATGGGGAAGAAAGCAAACACGAACCGGTACATAGGCCAGGGGAGAATCAGTCCGCCCACGGCGACGGTGACGGCGAGCGTGACCACCCCCAGGCGGAAGCGAAAGGCGACGCTTTCACTATCCAGCCTCCGCTGGGCCAGCGCCAACCCCCGCCACCAGATGAACAGAACGGTCAAAAAGACGATCAGATCCGGGGATAACTTGGCTTGATAAAAGCTGTACAGGGACTCTAACAGCCAGGTCGCATCCCACAACGAGGTCGTTTGGACGTGGCCCAACCGGTGGGTGATGAACAGTCCACTGGCGAGCATCAGCAGCACCGCCAAGAATATCCGCCCGGCCGGGCGGAGGGGCAACTGCAAACCGGCGCGTGCCAGATAGTGAACCGCCACTATGGCGCAGAAAAAGAGGAGGACAAGCCCCAACAGATTGACCGAGGGCATGATGATGTAGAGAAAAGAGGCCAGGAGCGGGGTGACGACGCAGACGTCCATCGCCCCCAGGGCGAGGAACACCAACTCGCGGCGGGCGACGTTACGGAATCTAGCCACCGGACACCTCCGGCACAACCGTACTCCGTGGCCCCAGCCCGGCGGCCTGCAACGTGGCGGTAACGTCATACCCCTCCTGAAAGGCGAGCCGGGAGGAGGGCAGGTGGTAGACGATGACCCCCTCCAGCGGCGGCGGGGGTTCCTCGGCCAGCGAGATCAGCGCCATCCTTCGGCCTGCCTGCCGCAGACGGAGGATCATCGCGGCCAGATCGTCGGTGACTATCGCCGTCACCACGGCCAGTGTGGCCCCCCAGGGCAAACGGGGACTTTCCTGGCGCAGCAACTCGTGGATCGAGGAGGTGGCAAAGCTGGTCACGGCGGCGAGCGCCTCCAACACGGCGGCCAGCTGTCCCTGTGAGCGGCCCGGCGGCACGCGGATGGGTTGGTCGGAAAGGGGCAGGCTGCCGTTGGCGACCAGCCCGACTTTGTACTTGTGGCCCACGGCCCAGGTAGCGACTGAAGCGGCGGTGCTGACGGTGCGCTCGAACAGCTCGGGGAGCACGCCCATCCAACTATGCTCCAACGTGGCGACGTTCAGCAAGATGATCAGCGTCAGCGCGGTGGTCGGCTCGAAAACCCGCACCTGTAGCTGCCCCCGGCGGGCGGTTGATTTCCAATGGATGTGGCGCAAGCTGTCTTCGGGGTGATAATCGCGGATGCCAATGGTGCGCAATGGATCGTAGAGTATGCGGCGGCGGGCATTCTTGTCGCCGAACGGCTCTTTCGCGGGCAACCCCATCTCCGCCAGCGGCCATATCCGGGGGTAAACGACCAGCCGATCCTCCTTACCGTGATCCGCGCGGGTCTCGAAGAGGGTAAAAATGTCGCCCGACCTGAGGTGCGCCGGGCCAATTTTATAGATTCCCCTGGCGGTGCAAGTCAACTCGTAGCGCCGGAGCACCCGTTCGTACCAGCGCAAGGAGAGGACAATGGGCAATTTGCCGATCCGGGGGAGATGGGTGGGCAAAAGCGCTCCCTTCACCAGGGGCAGGGACATTGGAATCTCGTCGTTGATCTCTAACCAGGTGAGCGGCAGGAGCTTGCGGTTGGTGACGCTGGTGGTCATCTCGACCGTCTCGCCGGGGAAAGCGCACCGCTTGTCGAAACGCCGCTCGTACTCGACGCGACGCAGCGACCGGCGGCTCCACCACCAGGAGAGAGGGATGACGGTCAACAGACAGGCGGCCAGAGTAAAGAGGGCAGGTTGGTGCGCCAACAGGCCGACGACGATCAACAACGCCGCCATATCGAACCAGACATAGCCGAACTGGGGGCGACGCTCCTGCGGCGTCTCGTGGTTTGCCTGGGCGTTATCCGACATATCCCGACAGTGTTACAACCGTTCTACAGGCACCGGCACGGTCTCGATCACGTCCATCAACACGTCGGCCAGTTGGCGGCCCCGCAGCCGGGTCGCCGGGCTGATGATGATACGATGGGTCAGGACGTAGGGAGCCAGCAATTTGACATCGTCCGGGAGAACATACTCCCGGCCACGGATGGCGGCCAGCGCCTGGGCGCATTTGTAGAGGGCCAACGTCCCACGCGGGCTGACCCCCAGTTGAATATCCGGGTGCTCCCGCGTCGCGCGGACGACCTGCACGATGTAGCCACGCACCGAGTCCTCGACCGTGATCTCCCGCACCTGGCGCTGCATGGCGAGCAATTCTTCGGGCGTCGTGACCGGCTCCAGGCCCTCCAACGGGTCCTCACGCTCAAAGCGAAGCAGGATAGCGTGCTCCTCCTTCTCCGTGGGGTAGCCGATGGGGAGCTTGATCAGGAAACGGTCCACCTGGGCCTCCGGCAGGGGAAACGTGCCCTCCAATTCGACCGGGTTCTGAGTCGCCAGCACCATAAAGGGACGCGGCAGCGGCCAAGTGACGCCATCCACGGTGATCTGGCGCTCCTGCATAGCCTCGAGCAGCGCCGACTGGGTACGCGGAGTGGCCCGGTTGATCTCGTCCGCCAGCACGACCTGGGACATGACCGGGCCGGGGCGGAACTCGAACTCTTGCTTCTTTTGGTCGAAATAATTGATGCCGGTGACATCGGAGGGGAGCAGGTCAGGAGTGAACTGGATGCGGTGAAAGGAACAGCGCAGGCTGGCGGCGATGGAGCGGGCCAGCACAGTTTTGCCTATGCCGGGCACGTCTTCGAGGAGAACGTGTCCCTCGCAGAGCACGGCGACCAGCGCCAGGTCAATCACCTCGTCCTTGCCGACGATGACCCGTTGAATGTTTTCCCGTATCCGGGCAGCGACTTGAGCGATCATTACCCCTCCTATCAAATGATTACTGAACACTGACTGCGTTTTTCTGCGTCCCGCAAGTAGGGCAAGTTGGCAACTTGCCAATCAGACCCGACCAATCTGC
>CAYNVC010000052.1:6833-11156 GCA_964400615.1 uncultured Anaerolineales bacterium
GCAACTTGCCAATCAGACCCGACCAATCTGCGTTTTTCTGCGTCGGTCTGCGTCCCAAGCAACTTGCCAATCAGACCCGTTATCCCTTGATCACACCCAGCGGGCGCAGGCGGGCAACTTTGCGGGCCAGGCCCAGGCCATCCACCACCTCCACCACCCGGCTGACGTCCTTGTATGCCAGCGGCGCTTCCTCGGCCAACCCCTTGTTGCTCCCGGAGCGGACGACGATGCCCTGCCCCTCCAGCTCCCGCTTCAGTTCGGCCCCCTGCACCTGCTTGCGGGCCTTGCTGCGGCTCATCACCCGTCCGGCCCCGTGGCAGGTCGAGCCAAAAGTCAAATCCAGCGCCTTTTGCGTGCCCACCAACACGTAAGAAGCGGTTCCCATCGAGCCGGGGACCAAAACAGGCTGCCCCACGTCCCGGTAGTCGGCGGGCAGCCCCGCGTAGCCGGGGCCAAAGGCGCGAGTAGCACCCTTGCGGTGGACGCACAATTTCATCTCCCGCCCATCCACCCGGTGCTCTTCGAACTTGGCAATGTTGTGACACACGTCATAGACCTGAGTCAGGCCCCAATTCTTGACCTTTCCGGCCAGCACCTGCTCGAACGCCTCGCGCACCCCCATCGCCAGCACCTGCCGGTTGACAAAGGCATAGTTGACCGCGCAGGCCATCGCGCCATAGTAGGCCCGGCCCTCGGGGGAATCAATGGGCGCACAGACCAGTTCCCGGTCCGGCAGTTTGATCTCGTACTTGTGCACCGCCGGCTGCAACCCCTTGACGTAATCGTCGCACACCTGGTGCCCAAAGCCGCGCGAGCCGCAGTGAATTTGCACCACCACCTGATTCTTCCACAGGCCAAAAGCGGCCGCCACGTCGGGGTCGTATATCTCGTCAACCACGTCTATCTCCAAAAAGTGGTTGCCCGCGCCCAGCGAACCGACCTGGGAGCGGCCCCGCTCTTTGGCCCGCTCGCTCACCTGGGCGGGGTCGGCCCCCGCCAGGCAACCCCGCTCCTCTGTGTGGATTACGTCCTCCTGCCGGGCCAGCCCCTTTTTCAACGCCCAGCGGGCCCCATTCGTCAGCAGATCGTCCATCTCCCGGTCAGAGACCCGTATGCGCCCTTTGCCCCCCACGCCGCTGGGGCAAGCGCGGTAGATAGCACTCGTGAGATCACGCAGGTAGGGGGCCACCTCCTCCCGCTCGACCTGTGTGCCCAGGAGGCGGACGCCGCAATTGATGTCGTACCCAACGCCTCCGGGAGAGATCACGCCCGTATCCACCCGCGTCGCCGCCACGCCGCCGATGGGAAAACCATACCCCTGGTGAAAATCGGGCATAGCCATCGCGTACCCGACGATACCGGGCAGGGTGGCGGCGTTCGCCAACTGCGTCACCGTGCGGTCGTTAAAGGCAGTCGCAAAGAGCTCCTCGTCGCCAAAGAGCCGCGCCGGGACGCGCATATCGTCCCGAAAGTCCTGCGGCAACTCCCAAATATACTCGTCCACACGCCGGAAATCCCACGGCTGCGCCACCCGTTGCCGTTCATCCCGTTGCTTTTTCCCTTTCTGTCCCATTTCCATCCTCCCCTCACGCCTGGCGTTTCACACATCGAACACCACCGTGACCTCGTACCCCGCGCCGGTGGGCGTGATCTCTAACTCGTTGAACGTGACCGCCTTGATGTGACCGTGTTGCCCCTCCACCGCCCCACCCCGCACGACGGCCCGCAACCGGGTCGGGGTCAACTCGCGCACGTCGAACCCGGTAAAGACGAGCGCGTCCCGCTCATTCAGGTAGAGCAGCTCTCCCAGCCAGGCCACCAGCAGCGTCTCGGCGTCGTAAGCCTCCAGCTCGATGGAACGCTCGACCGTCTGCTCCACCCCAGCCGGGTCGGCCAGTTGACAGGCCAACCCGTAGGCCGCGTTGGCAAACAGCTCGGCCAGATCGCCCCCCCAGACGCGGATGGCGAGATCGGCAGTGTGCTCGATTTCCTCGAAACGTCTCTCCATAGCGTTCTATCCTATCACAAACCGGCAATAAATCAACCACAGCGCGTGTTGCCTCTGAGCGAAAAAAGAGGTATACTTGCAGTGCGTCGAATAAACCGCACATGCACCCACTCGTACAACCAACAAGGCAAAAATAAAATGAAAAACAGCCCCCTCTGGAAAAAACTCGGTTTTCGTTGGAACATCAAGACTAAATTATTGGTCGTGATGCTCGCCCTCTCACTGATACCGCTCTTGATGGCGGTGTGGATCAGCACGACGAGCAGCGCCGGCGCCATCACCCAACAGACCCGGATCAGCCTCTCGCGTCTGGCCTACAGCACCGCCCAACGCATCGAGCAATTTCTCATTGACAATCACAACTTTATCCGCATGGCCGCCGGGGAGCCGGAGGTCATCTCCTTCCTGAGCACACAGGACAAGGAGGAGCAATCCCGGCTCCAAAGCGGCGTTGACGGGGTGGTCGCCAACCTGCTCGCCTCCGACCCGGCAGTCGACCTGGTGGGATTCTACGATCTGGCGGGGGACGTCGTCTCGCACAACAATCCTAGAATCGTGGGCCGGAATTATCTCTTCCGCGACTATGTCCAGGCGGCCCTCTCCGGCGAGCAATTCACGTCCGGCATCCAGCGCGGTTGGACGACCGATACCCCCGGCATCAACGCCTCGGCCCCGGTCGTAGGGGAGGATGGGGTCATCGGCGCCATCGCCACCCGTATCCAGGGCGAGTTCGTCACCGACATTCTCAAGAGCACGCTAAACATCGAGAGCGAGGACATCACGGCCAACGAGCGCCAAAACATTGATATTTTCCTGGTCAACGAATACGGCATCGTCGTCGCCCACTCGGCCGAATCGGACTGGCTCTACCGCAGCCTGGGCACAATCGAATCTCAGGATACGCTCGACGCTATTTCGACGGTGCGGCTGCTGGGCGGTTCCTGTCCAGAGGGAACGGAGCAGTGCGACCCCAGCGAAAAGATTCCGCGCCTGCCAGAGCCTATCCCGGCGGCCCAATCGCTGGCCGACGACCTCCTGAGCGCACTCAGTTCCGGCACGGCCGGCAGCACCCGCTACTGCCATCCCGACCAGGTCACCGCCCCGGCGGAGGAAGGACGGTGCGCCGGTGACTGGCACGTCGTCGGCTACGCCCCGGTGCGAGACCCCTTCCAGGCCAACCCAGAGACCGGCGAACCGGCCAACCTCTTTATGGTCGCAGTAGACGTGCCGGAGGAGATATTCCTGCGCTCCATCGAGCAGCAGCGGACACAAGGCTTTCTGATAGCGGCGGCGATGGCCGCCCTGACCATTCTGGCGTCGCTGGTCGTCGCCCGCACCCTGGCCCAGCCAATAGACAAACTCGCCACGGCGGCGCGGAACGTCGAAAACGATGCCCCGTTCGAGCCGGAGGAGATCGCCGACGTGATGGAGCAAGGGGACGAGATCGGCAACCTGGCCCGCGTGTTCAGCGCTATGGTCATCTCGCTGCGAGCGCGGATGGCAGAACTGCGCACCGTCTACAAGATCGGCCAGGACATTACCGCCACGTTGGAGGTGGACGAGACGTTGCAGGCCATTCTCGACCGGGTGCGCGACGTCATCTCCTACGACGCCGCCGAAATCACGCTGTTCGATCAGGCGGAAAGGCAACTGATCGTCACCGCCTGGAGCGGCAGCGGTGGCTACACCGACACCCGGGGCCGGAAATACGAGCTAGACAAAGGGTTCACCGGCATAATCGGGCAGGAGCGCCGCAGCCTGCTCGTAACCGACACCCAGGCCACCAGCGAGCACCAGGGAGTGACGGTCAAGCTCACCGCCGGCGCGGCCGTTCGCTCGCTACTCGGTGTCCCGTTGCTCATCCGCGACCGGCTGGTGGGCACGCTCGAGCTGACCAGCAACCAGGTCGGCGCGTTCGACGCGGACGACCAGCGGCTACTGGAGACCATCGCCCCACAGGCCGCCATCGCCATCGAGAAGGCGCAACAGGTACGGGAGCGGGAGCAAAAGCTCAAGAATCAGATTCAGCAATTGCGAATCGAGATTGACCAGGTCAAACGCCAAAAACAAGTAGAGCAAATCGTAGGCACGGATTATTTCCAGTCCCTGCGCGAAAAGGCACGCAGCATGCGGGAGCGCAGCAGGGGGGAGAAAGGAACGTGACGAGATGAAACCCACCCGACACACCATGCGCATCCCCCTGGGTGCGGACAGTCAAACCCCGTCGCTGCTGGTCGAGTACGACCCCCTCACGGTCTATGCGCCGACCGCTTACTCCTCGGTGCTCTTGATACGTAACGTCGCCGTGCGCCCCG
>CAYNVC010000053.1:0-11121 GCA_964400615.1 uncultured Anaerolineales bacterium
CCTGCCTGGAATCGCTGGCGGCGCTGGATTATCCCGCCTACGAACTGCTGGTAGTGGATAACGGCTCCGGCGACGACTCGCCCGCCGCCATCCGAGAGCACTTCCCCGCCGTGACCGTGATCGAGAACGGTGCGAACCTGGGCTTTGCCGGCGGCAACAACGTCGGGCTGCGCTGGGCGTTGGAGCGCGGGAGCGATTACGCCCTGCTCCTGAACAACGACACCACCGTCGCCCCCGACTTTTTGCGCCATCTGGTATCCGCCGCCGAGTCCGACCCGCAGGTCGGCGTCGCCGGGCCGACGATTTACTACTACGACCGCCCCGACCGCATCTGGTCGGCGGGTGGGCGCATTGATTGGCAACGCGGACGCACCCGCATGCTCGCGCTCGACGAGCGGGACGGCGGGCAGTTGGGCGCGGAACCGCGTCCGGTGGATTTCGTCACCGGCTGCGCCCTGCTGGTAAAGAGAGCCGTGTTGCAAAAAGTGGGCCTGTTGGACGAGCGGTTCTTTGCCTACTACGAGGAGACCGAGTGGTGCGTGCGGGCGCGGCGGGCCGGTTTCCACATCATCCACGTCCCGCCGGCCAAAATCTGGCACAAGATACCGCTCGATGCGCGGGACAGTTCGCCGCTGGTGCATTACTATATGGTTCGCAACCGGCTGCTGTTCCTCGAGAGCGCACGTGCCGGTTGGCGGGCCTGGTGGCACACGCTCGTGGGCGATTATCTGCGCTGGGTGGTGACGTGGAGCCTGCGCCCCCGGTGGCGGCACAAACGCGCTCACCGGAACGCCACGCTGCGCGGCGTCGCCGATGCCCTGCTGGGGCGTTGGGGAGAGAACGAACGGTAGAGGGAGTGCACGCTATGGCTGCTGGTTACGAGAACACCGGGCGCGGAATGTCAGCGTTCATTCAGGCTTTTATGCGCCTGCCCCTGGGGCAACGATTCGTCAAAGCCCTACGATTTACGCGCGGATTGTGGGTGGCCCGCAACTTTGATACCTGGGGATTGGTTGATGCCGGGAGAGGGATCAAAATCTCGCGGCGAAACGGCGAAATTCACGTCAATCGTTACTGCCGCATTTACGACGACGTGCATTTCGCCGTGATTGGGCCGTCACCTGACCAGAAAGCGGTCTTGCGCATTGGGATCGATTCCGGGATCGCAGCGCGAACCAGAATCAACGTCACCCAATCTGTCACTATCGGCGACCATTGCAGCATTGGTTGGGATTGTGACATTTGGGATACCAGTTGGCATCGGGTGCGTTTTCTGGACCGCGAGCCGGGGCCGATCTCGCGTCCGGTGGTGTTAGAGGATCATGTCTGGATTGGTTCACGTACCATCATCCAGCGTGGTGTGACCATCGGCAGCGATTCGGTCATCGCTGCCGGCTCTGTGGTGATCGGCGACATTCCGCCGAATTCTTTCGCGGCTGGCAACCCGGCGAAAGTGATCAAAAGGATTGCCGGGTGGGATCGTAACCCTCACCAGGTGGAGGCGCTGCGTGAGAATACTGGCACTCTCTAGTTGGTTTCCCTACCCACCGGATAACGGTGCCCGGATGCGAACGTACAATTTGTTGCGCCATCTGGCGCAGCGGCACGAGATCGTTCTGCTATCGTTTGCCAGAGATAGCGTCCCGGCCAGGCACATTGACGTGATGCGGGCCTGTTGCCGCCAGATCGAGATAGTCCCCTGGCGGAACTATAGCCCACACCGGTTGCGGGCCATCAAGGGGTTGTTTCAATCGCTGCCCAGGGACGTATTCGATACTTTTAGTGTCGAGATGGAGGAACTCGCCAGGGAGACTCTGGCGCACCACGAGATTGACGTCGTGATAGCTTTTGCCACGGGGCCATCTGGTGGAACTGCGCCCTATGTGCAAAAGATCACGTCCGTGCCGCGAATCATAGAGGATATGGAAATCGCCATTATCAAGGACCGGATTGCCATTCAAACACGTTGGTACCGGCGTGTCAGACTGAGCCTGACCTGGTTCAAGTTACAGCGTTACGTGGCCGGATTGTTGAAGGATATGGATGGATGTACGGTGGTCTCTCTCAGAGAGCGAGACCTCGCCTTGTCTCTCGTGCCTGATTATCAATCGGTGGTAGTGATTCCGAACGGGGTGGATTTGTCACTTTATAGGGGCGATTTTGGCCCCGTCGAACCGGATTCGCTGGTTTTTCCCGGTGCATTGACCTACAAGGCGAATTTTTGGGCTGTCGAGTTTTTTCTGGCCCGGGTGTTGCCGGTGATTAAAGCCAGTTGTCCAGGGGTCAAGTTGTACGTGACCGGTCGCACTGATGGTGTTCCTGTAGAGAAATTGCCCCTCCAGAACGGCGCGATTTTGACCGGATACCTGAACGACGTGCGCCCACGAGTCGCGCACAGTTCCGTCTGTGTGGTGCCGATGACCGTGGGAGGGGGAACCCGTCTGAAAATCCTCGAGGCGATGGCTTTGGGCACGCCCGTGGTCTCTACTAGCAAAGGGGCGGAGGGATTGGATGTCACACACGGGGAAAACATCCTCGTCGCCGACGACCCTGCCGACTTTGCTCAGGCCGTCCTGCGCCTGTTGGGGGACGCGGAATTGCGGGCCAGACTGTCCGCCAACGGGCGGCGACTGGTGGAAGAACGGTACTCGTGGCAGACGTGTGCCAGCCAGTTGGAAGAGATGCTCTATCGCATAGTAGAGCGCCGGAGTGTTGCCAATGGGTAACTCGCTCGCGCCGTCAGTGGGGAGACCCAGGGCCAGGTTGAGGGGTTTCCTGTCCCGCCACCAGGCCGTGCTGATCAGAGTCGCAGGCATTGGGGGGTTGATACTGCTGTTGCCGGCTGTTGGCTTTGTGGCCGCCCGTCGCCGCCTGGCGCCGCTGGTGCTCGTCGCTGCACTGGCCCCGCTGGGAATTTTTGCCCTGCTGCAACACATCGAATTAGGACTCGCGGCCATGCTGTTGGCGGGTGTCTTTGTCCGCTTCCGCCTGCCGACCGGCACAGTCAGCGAGATTGTCATCAGCTTGCTGCTTTGCGTGGGTATCCTGGGGCTGTGGATCGTGCGCATGCTCATCGAGGAGAAACGTCTGACCCTGAAACCGGCCTCGACCAATTTTCCGCTCCTGGCCTTTATGGCGACGATCTTTATCTCCCTGGCCTGGAGCAAGGTTTACCGGGACGTGTTCGTGCATAGTATCGGCTCCCCCTTTGTGGCTGTGGCCGCGGCTGTGGTGATGGCGCTCCTGCCGGCCACTTTTTTGATAGCCGCCAATCTGGTCAAGGATATGCGCTGGCTGCGAACGTTGGTCTGGCTCTACCTGGCCGAGGGGTTGGTCAGCCTGATTATGACTCTGGGCATTGGGCCGCTCGCTCCCGTCCTCCGTCTGGTGTTTCATAACGGGATTTTGTGGATCAACACGCACGGTTTGTTTTCCGTCTGGTATCTGGCCTTTGCTCTGTCGCTGGCCCTGTTTGACCGCGATCTGCATTGGGCCTGGCGGGCCGTTCTACTCGTCTATGCAGCAGGATGGGTGTATTGGGGATTTTGGCAGCGGATGAGTTGGCTTTCGGGCTGGCTCCCTGCCCTTGCGGCGGCGGTAGTGGTTGCATTTTTGCGCTCTAAAAAACTGTTCGCCGTCGTGATGATCGTGGTCATTCTGGGAGCAGGTGGGTACTATTGGCGCACGTCGTTCGAGGCCGAGACCCAGGAAAGCGGGCACTCTCGTCTGGCGGCCTACGAGGTCAACTGGCGCATCACCGGCAAACATTTGCTCTTTGGCACCGGCCCGGCGGGTTACGCTTCCTACTATATGAGCTATTTCCCGTCCGAGGGCATGGCGACCCACAGTAACTATATTGACGTCATCGCCCAGACCGGCGTCGTCGGTGCGTCGTTTATCCTCTGGTTTCTGGGAGCGCAGATGTGGGGTGGATACAAACTGTGCCGCCGTCTCCGGGGGCGGGGAGATTTCGCCGCGAGTCTGGCGGTGGCGATCTTGGCGGGGACGGTCGGCTGCGCAATCGCTATGGCGCTGGGGGATTGGATGCTCCCATTCGCCTACACGCAGGGGATCATTGGATTCGACGCAGCCATGTTCAACTGGTTCTTTATGGGCCTGCTGTGGGCCTTGAATCACATCACCGCCCAGGCCGGAGGAGTGACCGCTTGAGTGCGCCAGACCTCTCTGTCGTCATCGTGAATTGGAACACCTGTGACCTGCTGGCCCGCTGTCTGCGCTCACTCGCAGAGACAGTCCTGGATACGCGCTTCGAGGTCTGGGTGGTGGACAATAACTCGTCCGATGGCAGTGTGGAGATGGTGCGCCGGGATTTCCCGGCGGTGCGCCTCATCCTCAACTCTGAAAACGTGGGCTTTGCGCGGGCCAACAACCAGGCCATCGCCCGCTGCCGGGGGCGTCACTTGCTCTTGCTCAACAGCGATACCCGAGTGTTGTCCGGCTCGGTGGATCGGGTTGTCCGTTTTATGGACGAGCACCCCCGCGCCGGGGTCGCCGGGGTGCGGCTGCTCAATCCAGACGGCAGTTTCCAGGCCGGGTATACCCCTTTCCCAACCCTGGGGCAAGAGTTTCTCATCCTCAGCACACTGGGACGGCGGGTTTGCCGCCCCACCTTCCCCAGCTATGGCCCGCAGGTCGAGTGGGGGCCGCAGCGGGTGGCGGGGTATCTGGAGGGAGCCTTCTTGCTGGCCCGTCGTCAGGCGGCCGATCAGGTTGGAGGGTTGGACGAGCGCATCTTTATGTACGCCGAGGACGTGGACTGGTGCTATCGCTTTCATCGGGCGGGATGGGAGGTGTGGTATTTACCCGCTGCGCCCATCATCCACTATGGTGGACAGAGCAGCAGGCAGCGACGCGCTCAGATGGAGGCCCAACTGTACGGCAGCCGGGTCTATTTCTTCCGCAAGCATTACGGCGGACTGGCCGCGCTGGGCCTCGAGGCACTGATTTACGCCCTCACCCTGCCCAAGATACTCCTTTATGGGATGCTGCGGTGCGTCACGGGCGGGCGGCGCGGGCGGACTATCACCACCTGGCGAGATCTGCGCCTGGCCCTGGGTGGCGTAGCCGGGGGAGGAACGTCACAATGAATGTTTTGCTGCTCACCCAGGTTTTGCCCTACCCGCCCGACAGTGGGCCCAAGATCAAGACCTATAACGTGATTAAATACCTGTCTCGGCGCTATAGCGTGACGCTGCTCTCCTTCGTGCGTGGCGACCAGTCGGCGCACGTCCGCCACCTGGAGCGGTACTGCCAGGCGGTCTACACCGTGCCGCTGGAACGCGGTCTGGCGCGGGATGGTCTGGCGCTGGTCCGCAGCCTGCTCACCGGGCAGCCCTGGATGATGGTACGCGACGACCGGCGGGCGATGTGCGCACTCGTTGACCATCTGGCGGCGGAGCACCGTTTCGACGTCGTCCACGCCGACCAGCTCAACATGGCCCAGTACGCTGCCCGTATCTCGACCGCGTTCCAGGTGCTCGACGCCCATAACGCCCTGTGGTTGCTCTACAAACGTCTCTGGGAAACGATGCCCCCTGGCCCGCGCAAGCTGCTCCTGGGCCGGGATTGGCGCTTGCTCAAATCCTACGAGGGCCGCCTGGTGCGCGATTTCGACGCCGTTTTGGCCGTCAGCCGCGAGGACAGTGTCGCTTTGCAAGAGGCCGCCGGGCAACCGGTGGATGTAACCGTCATCCCGATTGCGACCGACACGGACGAGGTGTCCCTCGTCGAGCGGGAACCACAGCCGCACCACATTTTGCACATCGGCACCATGTACTGGCCGCCCAACATTGACGCCGTCAACTGGTTCGTCCGCTGGGTCTATCCCATCATCCGCCGTCAGCGCCCCGACGTGCAGTTCGACGTGGTCGGCTCGCGCCCGCCGGGTGAACTGCTCGCCCTCAACGAGGCCGGCCTGGGGATCAACGTCACCGGCTACGTGGACGATCCCACCCCTTACCAGCGCCGGGCGGCGGCGCTGGTCGTGCCGCTGTTGGCCGGGGGTGGGATGCGGGTCAAGATCCTCGATGCGCTGGCTGTGGGCGTCCCCATCGTGTCAACCGCGCTGGGCTGCGAGGGTATCCAGGTGCAGCCAGAGCGGGATATATTGGTGGGTGACGCGCCGGAGGAATTTGCGGCCCAGGTGCTGCGCTTGCTGAACGACCCCGCCCTGGGGCGAGAGTTGGCCGCCAATGGACGCAAACTGGTGCAGGAAAAATATGATTACCGCAGCGCCTGCCGCCCGCTGGACGAGGTATACGCGAGGGCGATCCGATGACTACACGTCCGGCTGTCGAACGGCGCGTGACCGCGCTCCTGTTCCTGTCATTGTTCGTCTGTTACGTCTACTTTCTCCCGCGCTGGGCCGACCCCAACCAGAACTCGCGCCTGGATATGGTCAGCGCGGTGGTGGAGGACGGCACATTTCAAATTGATGAATACGTCGCCAACACCGTTGACTATGCCAAAGTCGGCGATCACTATTACAGCGACAAGGCCCCCGGCGCTGCTTTCCTCGGCATCCCGGTCTACGCCGCGCTCAAACTTCTGCTCGACCAACCCTTGCTGGCCTCCCTGCTGACCCGTCTGGCCCACAACCCGGCGCTCCAGGCCACGCTGCGTGAGGGCGGGAGCGGCCTGCTGGCCTCCAAAATCCGCTTTGCCATCGCCCAGGTAGCGCTCACCTTTGTGGCCTCCGCCCTGCCGACCGCGCTGCTCGGCGCGTTGCTGTACCGCCTCCTGGCCCGCTTCACCGCCCGTCCCGCCCCGCGCATCGCCGCCGTCCTGGGGTACGGGCTGCTCACTCCGGCCTTTACCTACGCGGGCGCATTTTACGGTCACCAACTCAGCGCCGCTTGCCTGTTCGCCGCCTTCTACCTGCTCTTTATCGCCCCGCCGGTCGCCGGAGTGCGCCGCCTGCTGGCGGTGGGCTTCCTGCTGGGCTACAGCGTCGTCACCGAGTACCCGGCCGTCCTCATCGTGGGCATTCTCTTCCTGTACGCCCTGCACCGTCTGGCGGACAAGCGGCGCATCCTCTGGGTGATACTGCCCGGCGCTGTGGTCGCCGCCGGCTGGATGGTCTACAACACGGCGCTCTTTGGCGGGCCGCTCGCGCTGGGATACGGCTACTCCGAACTGTGGCAGGAGCAGCACCACACCGGCTTTATGAGCCTGACGCTCCCCCACCTGGATGCGCTGTGGGGCATCACCTTCAGCCCGTTCCGCGGCCTGTTCCTGCTCTCGCCGCTGCTCCTGTTGGCCGGGCCGGGCTTTTGGCTCTGGTATCGCTCCGGTGTCCGCCGGGCCGCGCTCTGGGTCGCGCTGGCCGCCGTCGTTGCGCTGTTCCTGTTCAACTCTGCCTCGATTATGTGGTGGGGCGGATTCGCCGTCGGGCCGCGCTATCTGCTGCCGATGCTGCCTTTTATGGCGCTGCCGCTCGTTTTCGTCTTCCGCGCCGGGGGGGAGCGGGCCTGGACGCGGTTCCTGGTCGGTCTGCTGTGCGCCTGGTCGCTGGTCGCCACCTGGGGGCTGACCCTGGCCGGGCAATCCTTCCCGCCGGATACAATCCACAATCCGCTGCTGGAATACGCCTGGCCTCACTGGCTGGCCGGGGACATTGCCCGCAACCTGGGAATGTTCCTCCACCTGCCCGGTATCGCCAGCCTGCTCCCTCTATCGTTGATGCTGCTGGCGCTGCTCGCGGGACTCGCGGTCTCCGTCCGCTCGGCGCAAGTCGAACGAGTTGAGAAAATATGACACCCAACTCACCCACACACCGGCCCATCTCGGCCTCCGAATATCGCTTCGTCGCCCTGCTTACCCTGGCGGTGCTGCTCGTCACCAGCCTGCCCTACGCCTACGGCTACCTCTCCGCCCCGCCGGATAAGCAATTCATGGGCTTGATGCTGGACGTGCCCGACCACGGCCAGTACCTTTCCTGGTGGCGCAGCTTCCAGACCGCGCTCCTGGCGTCCAACAAACTGACCCCCGAACCGAACGCGCCGCTCTTTTTCAACCTGCTGTGGTGGACTCTGGCGCAGGTCTCCCGCCTGACCGGACTGGGCTATGCCCCCCTGTTCCAGATTTTCCGCTGGGTCGCCGGGGCCTCATTCCTGTGGGCGCTCTACCGCCTCATCGCCCAACTGCTGCCCGAGACCGGCCCGCGCCGCGTCGCCTTCCTGCTGACCACCTTCAGCTCCGGCCTGGGCTGGCTGCTCATCCTCCTCAAGTACACGCTCTGGCACGGCGACCTGCCGCTCAAGCTGGCCCTGGACGTCTACGTCGCCGAGGGCAACTCGTTCCTGTGCCTGCTGGCCTTTCCCCACTTTACCCTGGCGCTGACCCTCATCGCGCTGACCTTTGAGTCCATCTACCGCTGGTGGCGGGCGGGGCGCAAGCGGGACATCCTCGCGGCGGGCCTGCTGGCCCTGCTGCTCGGCTGGACGCACACCTACGACCTGCTGATTATCTACGGCGTCACCGCTGTCTTTGCGCTGGCCGTCTGGCTGCGCGATAGACGCTTCCCCCGGCGGCTCTTTTGGGGCGGACTGATTCTCGTCCCCCTCTCCTGCTCCGGCGCGGTCTACTCGGTCATCCTGACGACGCTCGACCCGCTCTGGGAGCAAGTGCTGGCCCAGTTCGCCAACGCCGGTGTCTATACCCCCTCCCCGGCGCACCTGTTCCTGCTCTTTGGATTCCCGCTGGGCGGGGCGCTGGCGACGTTGATATACCTGCTCTACCGCCGGCAATGGAGCGACGCCCACCTGTTCCTGATAGCCTGGTTCCTGGCCGGGGCCGCGCTCAACTATATCCCGACCGACTTTCAAATCCACATGCTCAGCAGCTGGCAGATTCCGCTGCTGCTCCTGGTGACGGTCGGGCTGTACGAGCTGACCGCCCCCTCGCTGCGCCGCGCCGCCATCGTGGCCCTGCTGCTGTTGGTGCTGCCGACCAATCTCTACCTGTGGACGTGGCGCTTTGTAGACCTGGCCCGCCACGATTATCCCTACTACCTGTACCGGGACGAGGTGGCCGCGCTGCGCTGGCTGGACGGGCAGCCGGACGACGCCGCTATCGTCCTCAGCTCGCTGACGGTCGGCCAGTACCTCCCGGCCCTCAGCGGCAAGACCGCCTTTCTGGCCCACTGGGCGCAGACGGTGGACTTTTACGAAAAACAGGAGCGCGTGGCCCGCTTTTTTGCCGCCGGCACGCCGGACGAAAAGCGGCTGGCGACCGTGCGCCGGTTCGGTGTGGACTATATCTTCCACGGCCCGGCCGAGCGCCGCCTGGGAGATTACGACCCGGCCCACACCACCTGGCTGACGCCGGTCTTTACCGCGCCGCAGGTCACGCTCTACCGCGTCACGTTCGCAGTGGGCGCTTCAGCGCTTCAACCGCATCCGAACGAGCGAGAACCGTAAAGATTAAAATGACCACCAACCGCCGCGACGCTATCATCTCTATCACGCTTTTCCTGCTCACCCTGTTGAGCCGGGTTCCCTTCCGCTCGCACATCCTCTACCACTGGGACTCGGTCAACTTTGCCTACGCCATGCGCCAGTTCAGCGTGGCGCAGGAGCAGCCCCAGCCGCCGGGCTACATCCTCTACGTCTGGCTTTGCCGGGCGGTGGACGTGCTGTTCCACGACCCGCAAACGACGATGGTCACAATCAGCATCGTCGCCAGCGGATTGGCGGTGACGGCCCTCTTTTACCTGGGCCGCGCCATGTTCGGACGCGCCACCGGCCTGATTGCCGCCCTGCTGCTGGCGACATCGCCGCTCTTTTGGTTCTACGGCGAGATTGCCCTCCCGCACAGCCTGGACACGCTGCTGGTCATCCTCGCCCTTTGGTGGCTCTACGAGACCATGCGCGGGCGCACCCGCTACCTCTATCCGGCCATCGTCGTGCTGGCCGTCGCCGGGGGCGTGCGCCAGCAGACGTTGATATTTCTCTCCCCGCTGATACTCTTTGCCCTGCGGCGTGTGGGATGGCGCCGATTCCTCACCGCCGGGGCGCTGGGCGCGGTCATCTGCCTGGCCTGGTTCATCCCGCTGATAACGTCGAGCGGCGGGCTGGCCGCCTACCTGGACTCGACGAGCAAGTACACGGCGAGATTCAACGTCTCCACCTCGCTCTTTGCGGGCGCGGGCTGGTGGGGACTGCGCCGCAACCTGCGCAAACTGACGATGTACACCCTCTTCGGGTGGAGCGCGGGGTTGCTGCCGCTCCTGGCCTACGGTGTGGTCGGGCTGCGGCGCAGGCAGTGGCCGCGCAATTGGGAAAAATCGCTCTTCTTCGCCCTCTGGCTGGCCCCGCCGCTGCTCTTTTATACGCTTATCCACATGGGCCAGCAGGGATTGGTTTTTGTCTTCCTGCCCGCCCTGCTGCTCTGGGGAGCGTGGGGACTGACCGCCCTGTCTCGCAACAGACGTGCCCTGACCGTACTGGCGAGCCTCCTCGTGGCGCTCAACACGGTCATCTTTTGCTTTCTGCCCGAGTCGCCGCTCCCCGCCTCTAACCTGCGGCTGCTGACCCGCGCCGCTCTATGCAACTCGGACGACTATTACAACGACCGCCTGGCCGCCATCCGCGCCCGCTTCTCGCCCGCCTCGACCGCCATCCTGGCGGCCAACTGGCATCACGTCGAGTACTATTTGCCCGCCTACCCGCTCATCCCGCTGGACGTCACCTCCAAATGGGAGCGCGGCGCGGGTCGCATCAACAACCCGTCCGGTGCAGAGCGCGTGTGCGCCGCCGCCGATGACGGCAGCGTGATCATCGTCATCTTCGACCCGGCCCTGGCCCCCTCCAACGCCAGCCCCGACCGGACGCAGGCCGTCCCGCTCGCGCACGGCGGCCAGATGGACATCCTGACGCTTGCGCCGGGAGAGGTATTGTACTGTGGAGATGAATTTGGTGTCCGTTGACCCGCATCCGCGCTGGCAGGCCAGAGACGCGCTCACCGTCCTCGCCCTGGCGCTGGAGCACTTGGCGCTTTGGCCGCCGCGCCGGACTTGCCGGCCACCGTCTCAATTGAGAATGCTCGAGTCTGGCAAATTTTCAGAATGCCCATATCTTGGGATGAGCGACAATAAAAGCG
>CAYNVC010000054.1:0-1586 GCA_964400615.1 uncultured Anaerolineales bacterium
CCTGAGCGGCGAGTGCAGCGGGACGTGCCAGACGTGCCCCATGGCCGGGATGTGCGCCGCCGGGGGGACCAGCGGTCAGTTGTGGGCGTTGACCTGATCCACCGGCCGTGGCGGCCCCAACCCCAGGGTGAACACAAAGCCAAGCGTCGCTAAAAGCGCGGCTGCGCCAAAGAGCACACTGTACGAAGTCGTTTCCAACAGCCAGCCGCCCACCATCGGAGTCAGAGTCAGGCCTCCCATGATCGTGTTGCCCAGCCCGATGTAGACCGGACGCATCCCCGGCGGGGCAAGCTCTAGCAGGTAATTAAAGAACCCCTGCATCCAGGCGCTGTTCACTATCCCCAGCATCACATAGACGAAAGGATAGGCCACAACCAGCCATCCAGCGCCGGCCAGGTGCGCCGCCAGCGCAAAGAGCGGGCCAAGCGCCGCCGCCGCGCTGCCAATGCTGACCACGTAGCGCGGCCCCCAACGCTCGCTGACAAACCCCAGTGCAATGCTGGCGACCATCCCCGCCGCCGTCTGCGCGGCCACAAAGTTGCCGATGACGCTGCGCGGCAAGTGCAGCACGGTGGAAGCGTGCACCACGTAAAAGGGAGTCGCCAACCCCATCATACCGACCAACATACGGCAGGCCATCAAACGGAGAAATGCGGGGTCGCTGCCCAGCAGCTTGAACCACTCGCTGATTCCCTGGCCGCTCGCTTCGTGAGTTGCCTCGTCCGGGGGCGGCTCGCGGATAAGAAAGAGCGCAATCGCGGAGGGTACGAGTGCCACGCTCGCCAGGGTAAAGAGCAGGGCATAGTTGGTGAAAGAGGCACATTGTTTCAGGATCAGCCCCACCAGCGCCCCCACCCCAATCCCGGCCACCCCGATGCTGAACTGAGCAATGCCAATCAAACGGCCCCGTCGCCTCAGAGGGACGGCCCGCGCCAGGAGGTCGAACCAGGCCACGCTGGCAAGCCCATCGCTGGCAGCAAATAGGCCCAGGCTGACCAGGAACAGAATCAACATGACCGCAGAATAACGGGCCAACCCCAGCCACAGAGTCAGTGCGATCAGCAGGATAAAGATACGCCCGCTTATCCCGGCGATCAGGTACGGCTTTTTGCGCGGCTTGTCGTTAATGTGACGAGCAACTGCCAACTGTGGCAACAGCCAACTGCCGTTAAAGACCGTGCTCACCAGCCCGATCAAGGGAGCGGAAGCGGTCAACTGCCTGACGAAATCCGGCATCACCGCGTTGATGTCTATAAAAGTAAAGGCCACGCCGAAACAGACATAATCCACCAAAAAGGCGACGAAATTCCAACGCTGGTCGGCAGGCAGCTGCTGGGGGGATCGGCTCATAGTCCGGAAAGTGTACCACGAAGTAAGGGGCCGTCAAGCCATCCTGGACGCTCCGATGCGGAACGCGGCCATCCTGGACGCTCCGATGCGGGCAGGATGCCCGCGATCCAGTACGCGGCCATCTGGACGCTCCGATGCGGGCAAGATGCCCGCGATCCGGTACACGGCCATCCTGGACGCTCCGATGCGGGCAAGATGCCCGCGATCCGGTACACGGCCATCCTGGACGCTCCGAT
>CAYNVC010000054.1:1686-11088 GCA_964400615.1 uncultured Anaerolineales bacterium
TGGACGCTCCGATGCGGGCAAGATGCCCGCGATCCGGTACACGGCCATCCTGGACACACCGATGCGGGCAAGATGCCCGCGATCCGGTACACGGCCATCCTGGACGCTCCGATGCGGGCAAGATGCCCGCGAGCCAGTACGCGGCCATCCTGGACGCCCCGATGCGGGCAAGATGCCCGCGATCCAGCACGCGGCCATCCTGGACGCTCCGATGCGGGCAAGATGCCCGCGATCCAGCACGCGGCCATCCTGGACACAGACCAGGCGGCAGAGAAAGAACAGCGTTTTCAGCGTTCGTCTGCGTCCTACTCTCGTGCCAGGACGATCAAAAAAGCGCGGAGGAGAATTCCCCCCGCGCTACGTGACGTGAACGGCCTGGTCTACGACCAGTTGCCCCACAATTTAGAGATCGGTGATCGTGCGCCGCAAAATCTCGTACTGCTCCAGGGCCTGCCCCGCTCCCAGCGCCACACAGGCAATCGGAGCATCGGCCACGTAGGTCGGCACGCCGGTCTCGCGGGCGATCAATTCGTCCACCCGGCGCAGCAACGCCCCCCCGCCAACGAGCACCATACCCCGGTCAATGATGTCCGACGAAAGCTCCGGGGGGGTCTTTTCCAGCACGGAACGGATCACAGAGAGCACCGCCGCGAGAGGCTCGGAGAGCGCCTCCGTCACCTCCTCCGAGTTGATGGTGATGGTGCGGGGCAACCCTGCGACCTGGTCCCGGCCCTGCACCTCTATCTCGATATTGTCGTCCAAAGGGAGCGCCGAGCCAATGTTGATCTTGATGTCCTCCGCCGTCGGCTGGCCGATCATCAAATTGTATTTGCGGCGGATGTAGGCCGCAATCGCCTCGTCCATACGCAGGCCGCCGACGCGGATCGAATTTGCCACCACGATCCCGTTCATCGCAAAGACGGCTGCCTCCGTCGCGCCGCCGCCCAGGTCTACGACCATGTTGCCGGCCGGGGCGCCAACTGGCAACCCGGCCCCCAACGCTCCGGCCAGAGGCTCCGGTATCAAGTGGGCGCGGCTGGCGCCGGCCTCCAGCGCCGCCTTCCGCACCGCTCGCTTTTCCACACTCGTCACGCCATAAGGCACGCTGATCATCACGCGCGGCTTGAACAGCCCCCACCCCCCGGCCGCTTTGTGGATGAAATAATCCAGCATGCTCCTGGTGACCTGGTAATCGGCGATGACCCCATCACGCAGGGGGCGCACCACCTCGATAGCGTCCGGTGTGCGGCCCAGCATAGCCCTGGCTTCCTCGCCCACGGCCATGATTTTGTATTCTTCGGCCGAGATGGCGACGACCGACGGCTCTTGGAGGACGATCCCCCGTCCCCGCACGTGTACCAGCACATTGACAGTGCCCAGGTCAACACCTAGTTGCTTACCTGACATTAAATCTCCTTACCTACTCGCTGCCCCCCGCATCGGGGTACGTCTGTGTGGAACGGCGACGACGCCGTCTTGCCACCTTGAGCCGCACCTGGGAGCGCCGCAGCGCCACGGCGGTCAGCCGCTTTTCCTCAGGCGGAGCCTGGCCCAACATCTCTAACGCCCGCTGCCGCGCCGCCTCCGCCCTGGCGTCATCTATCTCCTCGGCCCGTTCGGCCACGTCGGCCAGGACGATCACATGGTCAGGTAAGACGTGCATAAAGCCGCCATGAATGGCAAAGTATTCCTCTTCTTCCCCTTTTCTGGCGAGCAGTTCCCCCTCCGCCAGTTCTGTGATCAACGGGGCGTGATGAGGCAGAATACCCATTTGCCCTTCCACTCCCGGCGCTACCACGATATCCACCTCGTCGCTGTACAGTTCCCGCTCCGGGGAAACGATGGTCAATTTTAAGCCAGGCACGCATACCCCCTGTCTCGTTATAAACCTATGCCGCTTGCATCTGCTGGGCTTTTTCCACTGCCTCGTCTATCGCGCCGACCATGTAGAACGCATCCTCCGGCAAATCGTCGTGTTTGCCGTCCAGGATTTCGCGGAAGCCGCGCACCGTCTCTTCGATGGGGACGTAACGTCCCTCACGGCCGGTGTATCGTTCGGCGACGAACATTGGCTGCGAAAAGAACTTTTCCACGCGCCGCGCCCGGTGCACGGTCAGCTTGTCCTCCTCCGAAAGCTCCTCGATGCCCAGGATGGCGATAATGTCCTGCAAATCCTTGTACCGCTGAAGTACCTGCTGCACCTGGCGGGCGGTGTTGTAATGCGCCTCCCCGACGATCTCGGGGGTGAGGATACGCGATGTCGAAGTCAGCGGGTCAACCGCCGGGTAAATGCCCTTTTCGACGATGGCCCGTTCCAGGGCAATGGTCGCGTCCAGGTGAGCGAACGTGGTCACGGGGCCGGGGTCGGAGTAATCGTCGGCCGGCACGTAGACCGCCTGCATCGAGGTGATGGAGCCGCGCTTGGTGCTGGTGATGCGTTCCTGAAGCGCTCCCATATCGGTGCCCAGTGTGGGTTGGTAGCCCACCGCGCTGGGCATACGTCCCAGGAGCGCCGAAACTTCCATCCCGGCCATCACAAAGCGATAGATGTTGTCAATGAACAGCAACACGTCCATCCCCTGGTCGCGGAAATATTCGGCCTGGGTCACACCGGTCAACCCGACCCGGAAACGCACGCCCGGCGGCTCGTTCATCTGTCCAAAGACCATCACCGTCCGGTCAATCACTCCCATGTCGGTCAGCGCGTGGTAGAACTCGGTGCCTTCGCGGCTGCGCTCGCCGACTCCGGCAAAGACGGAGACGCCCTGGTGATATTTAGCCATCGTGTACATCAACTCGGTGACGATGATGGTCTTGCCCACGCCAGCGCCGCCAAAGACACCCGTCTTGCCTCCCCTGGTGAATGGAGCGATCAGGTCAATCACTTTTAGCCCGGTCTCGTGGAACTCGCTCTGGGTGGATTGGTCCTCGAACGAAGGGGCCAGGCGATGGATGGGGTACTGTTCGGTCGTCTCTACAGCGCCGCGCCCGTCAATCGGCTGGCCCAGGGCGTTAAAGAGCCGCCCCAGCGTGGCTTCCCCAACCGGCACCGAGATCGGGCGGCCGGTGTTGATGACCTCCATTCCCCGTTGCAACCCGTCGGTGATATCCATCGCCACGCAGCGCACCCAGTTGTTCGGCAGTTGTTGCTCGACCTCTAGCACTACTCTGCGGTCGGCGACGGGTATCTCGAGAGCGGTATAAATCTCCGGCAAGTGCTCCTGTGGAAACGATACGTCCACCACCGCACCTTTGACCTGCATGATTCGGCCTGTTATTGTACTGTTCACGGGATATTTTCTCCTGATTTGTGTCACGCGGAACGGAATCCGCGCCTACGCTGCTGCCAGTGCCTGCGCCAGCGCCTCCGCGCCGCCGGCAATATCCAAGATTTCGCGCGTGATGGCCCGTTGGCGAGCTTTGTTGTAGATCAGAGTCAAATCGTCAACCAGCACGCCCGCGTTTTCCGTCGCGTTGCGCATGGCGACCATGCGGGCAGCAAATTCGCTGGCGTGCGCCTCCAACACCGCCTGGTAGACCTGCAACTCGGTGAAGCGGGGCAATACCGCTTCCAGGACGGTGGCCGCATCCGGTTCGTAGATGTAATCCACCACGTGCGCAGGTTCCAGGTCGATCACGCACTCCATCATCACCTGCGTATCCAACCTGGTTGGGCTGAGGGGCAGCAACCGCTGGATGACGGGGCGATGTACCAGCATGTTGACAAAGTCGGTACGGGCGATATAGACCTCGTCGGCCTTGCCCTCCAGGAACTCTTGAATTGCGGTGCGGGCGATGGCCGAAACGTCGGTCAGGCGGGGCAGCGCCGGCAGGCCGTGGAACTCGGCCACGATTTCAGCCCCCATGCGCCACAAAACATCCCGGCCGCGCCGCCCCAGGGTGATGTAGCGCACCGGCACGCCCAGGTTCTGGGAAAATTCGAGCGCCGTCCGGACGACGTTGTGGTTGTACGCGCCGCACAATCCCCGGTCTCCGGCGATTAGAATTATGAGGGCGCTCTCCACCGAGGCCGGACAGGTCAAAAGGGGATGCAACGTCCCACCCGCGCCCGCACCCAGGTTGACTATGACCTCCCAGGCGGCGTTGGAGTAGGCCCGCGTCGCCAGCACGGCCTCTTGTGCTTTGCGCACTTTGGAGGCGGCCACGGCTTGCAGTGCCCGCGTCACCTGGCCCAGGTTGCGGATGGATTGGATTCGCCGGCGGATATCACGCGCTGTCGCCACTGTTCGCCTCTCGCTCTGATCTACTCTGCGCGACCCAGGTCTGGTTGAACTCTTTCAGCGCAGCCTCGAGCTGCTCCCTGGTCTCGTCGGTGATCTTTTTCTGGGCGATTATGTCGCCGCCAACGTCCGGGTACTGGGAGCGCATAAAGGCCAACATTTCCTGCTCGTAGCGCCGCATCTCGGCCAGTGGGACGGTGTCGCAAAAGCCGTGTGTTCCGGCGTAAATGATCATCACCTGTTCCTCCAGCGGGGCCGGCTCGTACTGGGGTTGTTTGAGGATCTCGGTCAGGCGGCGGCCACGCTCCAGGCGGTGCAGCGTCGATTCGTCCAGGTCGGAGCCGAATTGGGCAAAGGCGGCCAACTCGCGGAACTGGGCCATTTCCAGGCGCAGTTGCCCGGCGACTTGTTTCATCGCTTTGGTCTGCGCGTCGCCGCCCACGCGGGAGACGGAGACGCCGACGTTGATCGCCGGGCGGATACCGGCGTTGAACAGGTCTCCCTCCAAATAAATCTGGCCGTCGGTGATGGAGATGACGTTGGTGGGGATGTAGGTGGCGATGTCGCCCAGCTGCGTCTCGATGATGGGCAACGCGGTCAGACTGCCGCCCCCCCGCTCCGCGCTCAGGCGGGCCGCCCGCTCCAGAAGGCGCGAGTGGAGGTAAAAAACGTCGCCGGGGTAGGCCTCGCGGCCAGGCGGGCGACGCAACAGGAGGCTGACCTGACGGTAAGCCCAGGCGTGCTTGGTCAGGTCGTCGTAGATGATGAGTGCGTCCCGGCCATGCTCCATGAATTCCTCGCCCATCGCGCAGCCGGCGTAGGGCGCAATGTACTGCAATGCCGCCGGTTCTGAGGCGGAGGCGACGACGACGATGGTGTTATCCAACGCCCCGTTCCGTTCCAGGGCGGCCACCACCTGCGCCACCTGGCCCCTGCGCTGGCCGATAGCCACATAGATGCAGAGCAGATCCTTGTCCCGCTGGTTGATGATGGCGTCGAGGGCGATGGCGGTCTTGCCGGTCTGGCGGTCGCCAATGATCAACTCGCGCTGGCCCCGTCCGATGGGGATCATTGCATCAACGGCCTTGATACCGGTCTGCACCGGGGTGTCCACGTTCTGCCGGTCAATCACGCCCGGCGCAATGCGCTCGACGGGACGATATTGGGTCGCGGCGATAGGCCCTTTCCCGTCCACAGGGCGGCCCAGCGCGTCCACCACGCGGCCCAGGAGAGCATCGCCCACGGGCACGGAGACGACGCGCCCCGTTCCGCGCACCGTTTGCCCTTCCTCAATTTCCGTATAGTCGCCCGTGACGATGACGCCGACGTTGTCCGACTCCAGGTTGAAAACGATGCCGGTGGTACCTCTTTCAAACTCGACCAACTCGCTCATCAGCACGTTGGCGAGTCCCGAGACGCGGGCGATCCCGTCGCCGGCCTCGATGACGGTGCCGACGTCCACTGCCTCGACCGTTGGCCGAAATCCCTCGATCTGGTCACGTAACGCAGCGGTCAGTTCTTGCAGGGTGGTTTTCTCAATTTGAGCATCAATCATAACTTTTTCTCCGGGTTGGGGTAGAACTGCTGTTATTTTTGAATTTGACAGGGAGAAACCAGGTTTTGGGGAAAAAACCTGGTTTCGAGATACCCGCTGTTGCTCGTCGAGGACATGACGGTAGAATGATACACGATTTTGTCAGATTTGTCCAGCGCAAAATTGCCCCCGGTTTACTCGTGCTGAAAGACAAAGCGCAACAGGTCACGCCGCCACGGTCTTTTACGGCCCAGGTAGGAGAGCGATGCGGCAAAACGGTGCGGCTCAAAGCCAAAGTGGCGCTGGATCATGACCAGATCGGTCGCGCTACCCACCACCAACAAGTCGAGCCACCAGGCAGGGGTTGGGGTGCACGGCAGCAGCGTGTCGCATAGGGCAATTGCGCCGCGCACCAACGGCGCTCGTACATGCATCAACCGTCTACGCGCACCCGACGCGGCCAATATTTCCAGCGCCAGTTGCTCAAAGGTGAAATGCTCCGGCCCGCCGAGGGGAATCGTCTGCCCGATCAAGTCGTCCCGCTCCAACGTCGCCTCTATGCACTCGACCAGGTCAACCACCCACAGCGGTTGGAGGCGGCAGACGCCTAAAGCGGGAACGGGCAAGGTGTAGGGAATCGTTTTGCCCAGCATGGCGACGACGTTGGTAAATGTATCTTCCGCGCCGTAGGTGAGGGCCGCTTGCAGGATGGTATAATCCAGGCCGCTCTCGCGCACGACGCTCTCCGCCTCACCGGCTTCCCGGAAGGCGGGGTAGGCCGAGGTGCGATCCGCCCCGATCCTGCTCAGGTAGATAAAACGGCGCACGCCGGCTTCGTGCACCGCTTCGACCAGGTTAGCCGTGTCGTGGGCGCTGCTGTGGATCATTTCGCCACAGTGCGCCCCTTCGCACCCGCCCAGGTGCACGACTGTGGTCACATCCTGCATTGCCGCACGCAGCGCGGGCAGATCGTCCATACTGGCCGAAGCGGTGGAAAAGATGATGCCGGTGGGCAGTCGTTGAACGCGCCGCGAGGGCTGTAACAGGCAGCGCGTCTGACGCCGCCGGGCCGCCAGACGGCGCACCAGGGCACGTCCGACGAACCCGGTAGCATTGGTGATCAGTATCATTGTCCTCCTCTCGCGTGAACGGGATTATACCATTGATGTCAACGAGAGCCAAATGGGCTTTACCCGTACAGGGCCTGGTAGACCGCCAGGTGTTCCCTGATGCGGCGGAGGTAGGTGCGCGTTTCGCTAAATTCGATCAGTTCGAGGAACATATCGGGGTCGCCGTTGGCCCTCTCCAGCCAGTGCTGGGCGTTACCGGGGCCGCCGTTGTAGCCTGCCAGCGCCGCGTCGAGGCGGCCGGCGAAGCGGTCACGCTGCTGCGCCAGGTAGTAGGTGCCAAAACGCAGGCTGACGTATGGCTTGTGCAGGTCGGAGGTCTCGTAGCCGGGCGGCCAATCCAGCGCGGCGGCGATCTGCGCCCCGGTATCTGGGATTACCTGCATCAGGCCGTGGGCAGCAGCGTGGGAAGTAGCCAGGCTCTCGAAGAGACTTTCCTGCCGGACGAGCGCGAACACCAAGAGCGGGTCGAGTTCGCTCTGTTGGGCGTTCGCCAGCACCAGGTTCTCGTAACAAGTGGGGTAAGCCAGCCGGGCGATGAAGGCGGGCGCATCCAGGGGCGTCTCTGCCGGCGAGAGGTAGATGACCCGCACGGCGCAGAGGATGGATGAGCGGTAGAGGCCAATGTCGCGGAACAGCAGCGCCAGCTGGTACTGGCTCAGCGCATCCGAAGCGGTCGCGCTGCGCAGGTCTTCCAATTCCCATTTAGCCTCCTCGAACCGGCCCAGTCGCCACATTTCCAGCCCCCGCTGCAAGCGCAAGTCGGCGGAGAGGGCCGGAGATAGCGCACCTACATCGGTATCCGCCAGTCCCATCCAATCCGCCAGCCAGGCTTCCGCCTCCGCCCGGCCGGTGTCCTGGTCGTAATCCGGGGTGTACGGCGCGGCGGGAAAAGGCGCGGCGTGCGGGTCTGCGGCCAGGTCGGCGGCACGGAGGGCATAATAGTCGCCGGGGTCGGCCGCGCCGGCGCGGGTAAAAGCGACGGAGGCTGCCCCGGTGTCACCCTGGGCCAGGTCGAGCTTGCCCAGCCAGAGAAAAGTGGCCGGGATGGAGACCGAATCGGAGTAGACGGTGGTCAAGGTGGTCCAGGCTGAGGCAGCGCCATCCAACTCGTCCAGACGGTAGAATTGCAGTCCCGCGCGAAAGAGGGAAAGGGGGGCATAGTCGGAACCGGGGTACTGGGCCTGGCATTCGAGGTAGGCAGAAGCGGCATCGGCCAGAGCGTCGCCGTCCTCCAGCAGTTGTGCCGCCCTCCACAGCGCTTCCGGTGCGCGGGCGTGATCGGGAGCGGTCTGGACGAATTGCCGGTAGGTTTCGACCGCCTGGCCCACCTGGCCCTGTCCGGCGTAAGATTCGGCCAGTCCCATCCAGGCGTCGCCCCGGTGCGCGTTTTCCGGATGGGTCTCGATCAGCGTCTGAAACTCGCCGGCGGCCAGGGCATAGCTCCCGGCAGCCAGGTAGGACAGTCCGGCGTACCAATGAGCGTCGCCGGAGTGGGTCTCTGGGTGGGCGTTGACGTAGCGGGAGAGCGCCGCGACCGCCGGGCCATAGGCGCCGCCGTAATAGTCCACTCGACCGCGCAGAAAATCGTCCACCGGCTGACCGGCCTCCACCAGTTCGACCAGCGAGAGGTAGGCGTAATATTCGTCCGGGTAGGTCTCGACGACGGAGAGGTAACGGTTGTATCCCTCCTCTGTCTCTCCTGCCAAGACGAGCGTCCCGGCGGCCTGGTACTCGATGCGGGCGCGGTAGGTACGCACCCGTGCCACGGCGAGGATGGAATCATATTGAGCGACGGCGGCGGGATAATTCTGCTGGGCGACGTAAACGAGGGCCAGCTTTTCGCGCGTGTGCACCTCAAAGGCCAGGTCGGGGGCGGCGGCGATGGCGTCCTGGTAAGCGGCGCTGGCAGTGGTGTACGCGCCGCCCGCGTAGAGGGCGTCCCCCAGCCATTGGTCGAGGTAGGGGGTGATGACCGTCCCGGCGGAGAGGTAAGCCCGGTACTCGGCGGCGGCTGCCAGCGGTTCACCGGCTCCCAGCAGGGCCTCGCCCAGCAGAAAGTGAGCGTCCTGGGCCTCTTTTGCAGGGGAAGCGAGTGTGGCGCTGAACGCCGTAGCGGCGGAAACATAGTCGCCATCCCGCAGGGCTGCCGTACCCAGGCCCAATTGAGCTTGAACGGCGCTTTGCTCGTCGAGTGGTGAGGCGAGCAAGGTGCGATATGTCTCTGCCGCGGCCTGGAAATTGCCGTCGTGCATCATCCGCGTGGCGGCGGAAAGCAAGTCGGCGGGGCTGGGGGTCGGTGTTGGTGTAGGCGTGGGGGTGGGAGTGGGCGATGGTATGGGGGTAAAAGTTGGTGTAGGAGTGTGGGTTTGAGTAGCTGTGGCGGGAGCAGGGGAGGGGGTCAGATTGGCCGGCAAATTGCAAGCCCCAGCTCCAACCAGCAGGAAGGTGATTCCAAGTAAAAGCCTGATCCGGTGCATAACATAATTGTAGGCCAAGT
>CAYNVC010000055.1:0-11040 GCA_964400615.1 uncultured Anaerolineales bacterium
ACGCCAGGATTGAACTCAATATTGGTTGGGTGCGCGTCATATTTTTGCGTGCTGCGGATCGCGCCCATCCTGCCCGCACCGGAACGCGGCCATCCTGCCCGCACCGGAACGCGGCCATCCTGGCCGCATGTGGCCGCGTTTCCAGGCGGAGCCTGCCATCCGGCGCAAAAGTGCCGGACACCCATATTGGTCTGGTGCTAGAACTAAACTTGTGGTTCGACGGGGCTGCCGGAACCCAGGTTTTTTCCGCAAAACCTGGGTTCTTTTGCCGCTGGACGCCCGGCTTCTAGCCCGCCAGAATTGACCATTTGGAGCCTGTAACCAAACCGTAACATCTTTGCAACCCCCACTTGTCTGCTTTTGTGTTATCCTGTCTCCAGTTCAAGAACACAGATATCCAGGCTATTGGAGCGATGCGCTGGATTTTGGGACAAATTCGGAATCAAGGCTGATCCATTGCTGTTCGGAATCCGTGTTCTCAAGAGGTAAAGATGAATCGAGACGAGATAATGCCAAGAGCAGATTACCCTCGGGTTGCGATGTCACAGCGGTTGCGGCGCACGTTGCAGCAAGTACGCAATCGCAGCCGTTGGGGTGCGGTAGCTATCCGGCGCTGGCGCTTGTTGCGCCAGGACGAGATCACCAATGTTGAATGGCACGAGGGCGGGCGCGGCGGCCGATGAACGTGGTGGGGGAGGGGGTCTTTTCGATGACGGCCTGGTTCGATATGGCCAAGACATCCGTCGGGTGGGGTGAAGCTGACCGTGCGCGGATCGCCGAGCTGCGCCATTGCCTGAACCGCCCCAGATCAGAGATCGTTGATACTCTCGGAGAGCAGTTGACCCGCATCAGAAATATGCAACCACTGATGTCGAACGCTCGTTTTGTCAGCCGTCTGTACAGTGTGCTGGGTGAGTGGTTGGACGGGTTGCTCGATGGCGCGTTCGACGAAAAACGGGTGCAGGAGCGGATAGCGTTTGGAAGGAACCTGAGAGACAAGGATTTGACATTCGAGGACATTATCCTGCTGGATGGATTGGTGCGGCGGCAGTTGTTTGACCTGGCCCAAGAGCAATCTTGCCCAGGCTCTGCCTCGTTGTTATCCATAATGCATACTTTGGACAAAGCCTTGACACTCGACATGATGTTGATTTACAACGGCTATCGTCGTGTTCGTGAAGTCGAGATGGAACGAGCCTTGTTGGATCGCTTTATCACGGTGACGGGGTTTAGCCGCACACTGTACGAGAATCTGGCAGAGGCGCAGGGATATGCTCAATTGTCTCAATAGTTGATCCGGGTGTCTGGCGGTAGCCGGGTTATCCATAGCGCAGGTCGTGAGGTCAGGTGTAGCTTGCCTGACCTTTTTTAGGTTTTGGGGCTTGACGCGATACCGCTTTGTGGTAAAATAAATCCAGTTGCCCCTATCGTCTAGTCTGGTCTAGGACACGGGCCTTTCAAGCCCGCGACAGGAGTTCGAATCTCCTTGGGGGCACAGAATGCCCTGGCGTGAGCCAGGGCATGTTATTATGAGGGGGAGCAACTGCTCAGGCAAGCGGTTGAGGCCGCGATAGCGCCCACGCAGGTGGGCGCTCGGCCAACGGCCCGCCAGGAGCGATTTCAATCGCTGCCCGCACCCGCGCCGCGATAGCGCCCACGCAGGTGGGCGCTCGGCCAACGGCCCGCCGGGAGCGATTTCAATCGCCACCCGCGCCCGCGCCGCGATAGCGCCCACGCAGGTGGGCGCTCGGCCAACGGCCCGCCAGAAGCGATTTCAATCGCTGCGCACCCGCGCCGTGGTAGTAGCGCCCACGCAGGTGGGCGCTCGGCCAGCGGCGATTTCAATCGCCAAAGTTACGAGGGGAAAATGGTTGCTCTGGATGGCGTTCTACCTGAGGTCATCGTCGGCCGGTTGCTGAAACAACGGGGATTGACCCTGGCGTTGGCCGAATCGTGTACGGGAGGACTGGTCAGCCACCGCGTCACCAACGTCCCCGGCAGCTCGAACTATTACCTCGGTTCTGTCACCGCCTACGCTAACGAGATCAAAGAACGAATCCTGCGCGTGCAGCCCGAGACGCTGCGCCGCTATGGCGCGGTGAGCGAACGCACGGCGCTAGAAATGGCGCACGGTGTGAGGCTCCTTTTCCACGCTGACCTGGGCCTATCTGTCACCGGCGTCGCCGGGCCGGGTGGTGGCACGCCGGAAAAGCCGGTGGGGTTGACGTATACCGCCCTGGCTGCGCCTGACCTGGAAAGGGCGGAACGCTACCTCTGGAACGGCGACCGCGCGGAAAACAAAGCTCGCTCCGCCGGGACAGTGCTCGATCTGTTGTTGCGTTACCTGGAGGGTCGGCTGTGAGATACACGAGCGAAGAAACCGCAGTCGAAGCGCACTTGGGCGTCACGGGCGAAATCTCCCCGCGCCGGTTTACCTGGCACGGCAGCGAATTAGCGGTGGAGGGCATGGGCCGTCGCTGGCGAGAGGGGCGCGAGCGATGTTTTGCCGTCATGGCAGCGGGCGGGCGTCCGTTCGAGCTGCGCATGGATGAGGACACTCTTTGCTGGCGGGTCACACCTCTCTTCATCTCCCATCCCATTGTCTGAATCGCGCACTCGCGGAGATACTCTGTGATTACCACCGTCCCGGCCGAGAAACACCTCCAGAGTGGCCTGCGTCCCTTTGACCCCTATCGTGATTCTAAACAGGTTGTCGAGTTGATGGCCCTGGCCTTTGGCGACGACCTGAGCCTGGCCGGGCAGGTCGTTCTGGCCGAGATGCGGCGCGTCGTGCGCTGGGGTTCATTGCTGGGATGGCTCTCCTGGTCTGGAGCGGGCGGGGTGGTTCCCTGGCGTGGTTTCGTGTGGGTTGAAGACGGGCGCGTGGTTGGTAACGCCTCGCTGCGCCGCGCACCGGAGAGGGGCGGTTTTCTCGTCGGCAACGTCGCAGTCCATCCCGATTGGCGTGGGCGCGGCATTGCCGGGCGGTTGATGGACGTGGTGTTGGACGATGTCGCGGCACGTGATGGGCGTTGGGTGGGGCTGGAGGTCAAGGTGGATAACCAGGTCGCCCGCCGCCTCTACGAGCGCCTGGGTTTTGAGGAGGTCGGCAGAACGGTGTACATGCTGCGCCCGCCCGGCATGTCGCAGGTTCACGAACCCGCCTGCCCTCTTTTGCGCCGGGGCCGCTCGCGCGACGGCGCGGCGCTGGTTGAATTGGTCAAGTCTGTTATCCCTGACCGCCTCCGCCCACTGCTGGAACTGCGCAAGAGAGACTATCAACCGGGCTGGGAGCGTACACTCGATCTCTGGATGGAGGGACGGCGCGAGTCTTGGTGGGTGATTGATGAGCAGGGCGTGGTCGGCGGTGCGGTGCGGGCGCTGCGTGAGCGTGGCCGCCGTCCTGACTGGTTGGAAGTTTTAGCCGCACCCGAACATGGCCGTTTTGAAGAGATTCTGGTGCAGCAGGGGCTTGCCTGCTTGCGCGGTGGCTCCCGCAAGGCGATTGAAACGATGTTGGCTCTCCCGGCTGATTCTTTGATCCAGACGTTGCAAGACGCCGGGTTTCGGAGAGAGCGCGTACTGGTACAGATGCAACTGGCCTGCCCACGGCAGCATGATGGGAGAGAGTAAAGAGCAGGCCCCCTGGAATTTTTCCAGGGGGCCTACAGCCAAGGAAAGGAGGAGAGGTTGACTTTTCAGCCAACTACCCGATTTGCATGATACCTCAATGTGTGGATGTGGCGTAGTGACTAATGGCACATCTTGGGGGTGACGAATTTCCATCGGGCGAACTCGCCACTGTTCTGAAATCCGCATTTCGATTTTGACAGCAAAAAAAATCATGTTATAATAGCCGTTCGCATTTTTGTGTTGCGACGTGATCTGTTTTGATATGGCACAAGAGGAACAGGGGATGACTTATCTAGGGAGCAAATCCTACGCACGTATATCTGATACCGAGAGATTGCCACGGCTGATCGAAGTCCAGCTCAAATCCTTCCATTGGTTACAGGGTGAGGGCCTGAAACAGCTATTTGACGAAATCTCCCCGATCGAGAGCTTTAACGGCAGCTTGAGCCTCTACTTTCCCGGTTCCAAGGCTAGAGAAGCTCATTTTGACCTCGACTATCGCTTTGGCGACCCCAAGTATTCGGCAGAAGAATGTCTCGAAAGAGACATCACGTATGCAGTCCCGCTTTACGTCCAGGTAGTGCTCAATAACCGGGATACGGGCGAGATCACCGAATCCGAGATATTTCTCGGCGATTTTCCGTTGATGACCGATGACGGCACCTTTATCATCAATGGCACCGAGCGGGTCGTCGTCAGCCAGTTGATTCGTTCCCCCGGTGTCTATTTCGACGTCGAAGAGGATCGTAAAACGGGCCGGCGGCTCTGCGCGGCCAAGATAATTCCTGATCGCGGGGCCTGGCTCGAGTTTGAAACCCGCAAGTCGGATTATCTCAACGTCAAATTCAACCGCAAGCGTAAAATCCCCGTCACCATCCTGTTGCGGGCATTGGCGGCAATAGACGATCGCTCTGGCAGCAACCCGCTGGGCGAGGGAACCGACGAAGAACTGCTGGCGCTTTTCCAGGATGCTGACAGTAACCCTAACCACCAATACATCTCCACCACCTTTCGCCAGGAACCGGACTGGCAGCCCAAGGGCGGACACACGCTGGCCGAAGAAGCCCTGATCGAGTTCTACCGCCGTATGCGGCCCGGCGACCCGGCCACGTTGGATAACGCGCACGAATACCTGGACCAGCAGCTATTTGATCCCAGGCGGTACGATTTGCAACGGGTGGGGCGCTATAAACTGAACCAGCGCCTGGGCCTCGATATGAGCCTCGAACATCGTACTCTCACCAAGCAAGATTTAATCCTCGTGATCCGGCGCGTCATACGCATCAACAACGGAGTCGTGGACGCCGATGACATTGACCACCTGGGCAACCGCCGGATCAAGACGGTGGGTGAGCTGGTGCAGAATAGTTTGCGGATTGGGCTGCGGAGAATGGAGCGCGTGGTGGTGGAACGTATGTCCATCCGCGAACCCGAGTCGCTGACCCCGGTGAGCTTGATCAACATCCGCCCGGTCGTGGCGGCCATTCGCCAGTTCTTTGGCTCTAGCCAACTCTCGCAGTTTATGGAGCAAACCAACCCGCTGGCGGAACTGACCCACAAGCGTACCCTTTCGGCGCTGGGGCCGGGTGGCCTGCGGCGCGAGCGGGCCGGGTTCGACGTGCGCGACGTTCACTACAGCCACTATGGACGTATCTGCCCCATCGAGACTCCCGAAGGGCCGAACATCGGGTTGATCGGGCGGCTGGCGACTTATGCGCGGGTCAACTCCCTCGGCTTTATCGAAACCCCGTACCGCCGCGTCATCCGTGAGGTGGAGCCATCTGCCGAACTGCTCACCGGTCACCTGTTGCGGGAAGACGTCGTGGCTCCCGAAAACGGCGCGGTGGTGGCAGCAGCCGGGACAGAGGTGACGCCCGATCTGGCAGAGCAGATTGTCGGGCTGGGAATCACGGAACCAATCGCTATCGCGCCGGTGGTGAGCGACCAGATCGTCTATCTCTCGGCCGACAAAGAGGAAAACTATACCATCGCTCAGGCCAACGCCGAGCTGGACGAAAAAGGGCACTTTGTGCGCCCGCGCGTCTCGGTCCGGCGTGCCGAAAAGTTCCTCCTCGCTGCACCGGAACAGATTGATTACATTGATGTCGCGCCCGCTCAAATCGTGGGAGTCTCGGCTGCGCTGATCCCCTTCCTCGAGCACGATGACGCCAATCGGGCGTTGATGGGTTCCAATATGCAGCGCCAGACGGTGCCGCTCGTCAACCCCCAGGCCCCCCTCGTCGCCACCGGTATGGAGTGGCGTGCGGCGCTCGACTCGGGCCAGGTCGTGATGGCCGACAGGGATGGAGAGGTCGTAGATGTCACCGGAGACAAGATCACGGTTCGCTACGTGGATGAAACGCGCACTTATCACCTCCGTAAATACCAGCGCTCTAACCAGAGCACTTGCATTGACCAGCGCCCTGTCGTCTACAAAGGGCAGCGGGTACACAAAGACCAGGTGCTCGCCGACAGCTCCTCGACCGAGGAGGGTGGGCTGGCTCTTGGGCAGAACGTGGTGTGCGCTTTCATGTCTTGGGAAGGTGGAAATTTTGAAGATGCCATCCTCCTCAGTGAGAGAATGGTGAGTGACGATAGATTCACCTCTATCCACATCGAAAAACACGAGATAGAAGCCCGCGACACCAAACTCGGCCCGGAAGAGATCACCCGTGACATACCCAACGTGGGGGATGAAGCCCTGAAGGACCTGGACGAGGACGGCATCATTCGCGTTGGCGCCGAGGTTGGCCCGCTCGACATTCTGGTGGGCAAGATCACCCCCAAGGGAGAGAAAGAGCTAAGCCCGGAGGAGAAATTGCTGCGGGCCATCTTTGGTGAAAAGGCCCGCGAAGTCAAAGACTCGAGCCTGCGCTTGCCTCACGGTGAGCGGGGCAAAGTGGTGGACGTCAAAATCTTTGATCGGGAAGAGTACCGGGACCTCAAAACCGGCGTGGAGAAAATGGTGCGCGTCAGCGTAGCCCAGATGCGCAAAGTCACCGAGGGCGACAAGATGGCCGGCCGGCACGGCAACAAGGGCGTTGTCTCCAAAGTCGTCCCCGTGGAGGACATGCCTTTCCTGCCCGATGGAACCCCAATTGACGTGATTCTGAACCCGCTCGGTGTGCCGGGCCGGATGAACATTGGGCAGATTCTGGAGACCCATCTGGGTTGGACGGCCTACCGGCTCGGTTTCCGCGCTGTCACCCCGGTATTCGATGGCGCGGACGAGTTGCAGGTTGAGGCTGAATTGGCGCGGGCCTGGCTGATTGACCGCGCCTGGGACGAGATCACCGAACGTGCCTGGGCCTGGCTCAAGGCGCAGGACTATCCGCTGGATACCTTGTGGGACGACGACGAAGCACGCTTGCTTTACATTGTGGCCTGGCTGGCAGAACACGGTTACGACACAGACCGGTTGACCACTGAACAAATCTATGCTCGCAGGTCGGTGCTGCGCGAGTGGTTGAAAGAGAGAGGATACGAACCGGACGAGATGCTCTCGTTCGAGGATGACACGCGCTCGTTGAACGAACGGGTCACCGTGGACCAACGGGCCAGAAATGTCTGCTTGCGCATTTGGCTCGAGGATCGCGGGCAGAAGGTATCCGATCTGGACGCTGAAGCGGTCGAGTCGTTGGCCGTGCAGGTGAGCATGGAGACATCCGAGCCGTTGCCGATATTGGGCAAGATGATTCTCTACAATGGCAAAACCGGGGAACCGTTCGACCGCCCCATAACGGTGGGCGTGATTTACATGATGAAATTGCACCACCTGGTCGAGGACAAGGTGCATGCGCGCTCCACCGGCCCTTACAGCCTGGTGACACAGCAGCCACTGGGCGGCAAGGCTCAATTCGGCGGGCAGCGTTTTGGCGAGATGGAGGTGTGGGCGTTGGAGGCCTATGGTGCCGCCCATTTGCTCCAAGAGATTCTCACGATCAAGTCGGACGACGTGCAGGGCCGCGTCAAGGCTTACGAGGCCATCGTCAAGGGAGAACCTGTGCAGGAGCCGGGGGTGCCGGCCTCTTTCAAAGTGTTGGTGAAAGAGCTGCAGAGTCTGGGGCTGGCGGTCGAAGCGATCACCCAGGATGGACAGGTGTTGCACTTTGGCAAGGGCGAAGAGCGGGCCAAACCTCCCAGGTTGGGTATGGGGCTTTTGAACCTGGGACAGTAATTGCCGGTCTTGTCTGACTTGACTTGTAAAAAAAATATGGTAGAATGTGGTTTCGCTAGTAGGGTTGGCAGCTAAAATCCCTGCCGCCCAGTTGACATTTCGAGACTAATTGTTACGAGGAGGCCATCGGAGCGGTGGATGGCCTTCTTTACTGAGTTTGTGGAGGTAGATGTGCCCACCATCAATCAGTTGGTTCGCAAGGGAAGAAAGCCCAAAGCCCGCAAGTCCAAAGCGCCGGCTTTGCAATACACCTTCAATTCCTTCAAACAGCGGCGCACGCAGCACCAAAAAGGGTCGCCGCAGAGGCGCGGTGTGTGCACGCAGGTGCGTACGATGACGCCTAAAAAACCGAACTCGGCCTTGCGCAAGATCGCCCGTGTGCGGTTGACCAACGGCATTGAGGTGACTGCTTATATCCCCGGAGAAGGACACACGTTGCAAGAGCACTCGGTCGTGCTGGTGCGCGGCGGAAGGGTAAAGGACTTGCCCGGCGTGCGTTACCACCTCGTTCGTGGAGCTATTGATGCGACAGGCGTGGAAGGACGCTCACGCCAGCGCTCCAAGTATGGGGCCAAGCGGCCCAAAAAGTAAAGCAGGTGAATTATGCCTCGAAGGTATCGTCCGCCCAAACGAAAAGTTAAGCCTGACGTCCGTTACAACAGCCTGACCGTGGCCCGGTTCATCAACCGGATCATGAAGTACGGTAAAAAGAGCGTAGCGACCAGGATCATGTACGATGCTTTGGATATTATCGAGCAACGGACGAAAAAGCCCCCTTTGGAAGTCTTGGATGAGGCGATGAAAAACGTCTCGCCGATCCTGGAGGTCAAACCGCGCCGTGTGGGAGGCTCAACGTACCAGATTCCGGTGGAGGTGCCGCCCCACCGGCGGGATAGCCTGGCAATGCGGTGGATATTGGCCGCTACTCGTAACCGTTCCGATAAATCTATGGCCGCAAAACTGGCCGGTGAGTTGATGGATGCCGCTCGTGGAACCGGGGCGGCGGTTAAAAAGAGAGAAGATACACATCGAATGGCCGAGGCCAACCGCGCCTTTGCTCACTATCGGTGGTAGTGCATGCATAACTGCGCGATACGTAACACGCAATACGTAATACGTGTTGTGTACCGCGTGACGACGTTTTACGCCCGATGAACGGCGTTCGCCCTCTAGACCGGATACGGAATATTGGCATTATCGCCCACATTGATGCGGGCAAGACGACGACGACCGAACGCATTTTGTTTTACACCGGCCGTACTCATCGCATCGGTAACGTGGACGAGGGGACGACCGTCACGGATTGGATGGCCCAGGAGCGGGAACGGGGCATAACCATCACTGCGGCAGCAGTGACCTGCTTTTGGAAAGACTATCAGATTAACATCGTTGATACGCCGGGACACATAGATTTTACCGCCGAGGTGCAGCGCAGTTTGCGCGTCCTCGACGGGGGAGTCGTCGTCTTTGATGCGGTGGCCGGAGTGGAACCGCAATCGGAGACGGTGTGGCGACAGGCACGCGAGTTCGGCGTGCCGTTGGTCGCCTTTATTAACAAAATGGACAAGCTGGGCGCTGATTTTGCCCACGCCGTCGCCACGATCCGCGAACGGCTGGACGCTGATCCGGTCGCCGTTCAATGGCCTATCGGCAGCGAATCCGGGTTCCGAGGCGTGGTGGACTTGCTAGAGATGCAGGCCATCGTCTGGGCGGATGACCTGGGAACGTCGCCCGGCGTCGTGGAAATACCGGCCGAACTGGAAGAAGCGGTGCTCGAAGCGCGTGAGCGGGCCGTAGAGCAAATCGTCGAAACGGACGATGAATTGATGATGCTCTATCTGGATGGGCGTGAGATCACGGCGGCTCAATTGCGGCAGGCGCTCAGGCGAGCGACTTTGGCGGGGCAACTGAACCCGGTTCTGTGCGGTTCGGCGCTGCGCAACAAAGGGGTTCAGCCCTTGCTGGATGCGGTGACGTATTACTTGCCATCGCCGTTGGATGTCCCGCCGGTCGAAGGGATCAACCCCTACACCAAGAACGTGGAGCTGCGCCACGCCGATCCCAGCGAACCTTTTGCTGCTTTGGTCTTTAAAATAGCGAGCGACCCTTACGTGGGACGATTGGCTTACTTCCGGGTTTATTCCGGCAAAGTAAAAGTCGGTTCCAAAGTCGTGAACGCCACCAAGCGGCGCAAGGAGCGGATCAACAAATTGCTCCGCATGTTTGCCGACCACCGCAAAGAGGTTCAAGAACTGGGCGCTGGGGATATTGGCGCGACGTTGGGCTTGAAGGACACCTTCACCGGGGAGACGTTGTGCGCTCCCAACGGGCCGATTATCCTGGAATCAATCTCTTTTCCTGAGCCGGTCATCTCGGTGGCGATTGAGCCACGCACGGCGGACGATCAAAAGAGGCTCACCGAGGGTTTGCAGAGACTGGCCGAGGAAGACCCCACGTTTGTCGTCAGAGTGGACGAAAACACCGGCCAGACACTCATCTCCGGGATGGGGGAGCTGCACCTCGAAATTTTGGCCGACCGCTTGATGCGCGAGTTCGGTGTGGAAGGGCGGAGCAGTGAGCCGAGGGTCAGTTACCGCGAGACGATCACCCGGCGGGCCGAAGGGGAAGGGCTATTTGAGCGGCAGACCGGCGGACGGGCACATTTTGGTCACGTCTGGCTGGAAGTGGAGCCGCTCCCTCCCGGTGGGGGATTTTCATTCGAGAATACCCTTTCGGAGCGGGATTTACCCCGTGAATTCGTTGCAGCGGTCGAGCGGGGTTGCCAGGAGGCGATGGAAAGCGGCATTCTGGCCGGATACCGCCTGGTAGACGTTAGGGTACGGTTACGCGACGCGGAGTGGGACGAGGAAGAATCGTCCGAGTTGGCCTTCAAAGTAGCTGGCACGCTGGCTTTCAACCAGGCGCTGGAAAAGGCCGCCCCGGTTTTACTGGAACCGGTGATGGATTTGGAAACCATCGCGCCGGAGACTCACACCGGCGAGGTGATGGGCGACCTCAACGCCAGGGGGGCCGAGATCAGGGAGACCGAGTCCCGGGCCGGCGGAATGAGAGCTATCCGCGCCTTTGTTCCTTTGGCTAAAATGTTTGGGTATGCCACCGACCTGCGCAGTTTGACACAAGGACGGTGTACCTTTACGATGGAATTTGATCATTACGCTCAAGTGGATAAACAACGTATGGACACAAACGAGTAAGGATAAAGTAATCGG
>CAYNVC010000056.1:0-8849 GCA_964400615.1 uncultured Anaerolineales bacterium
GTATACCTCATTCCTTGATGTCTTGCCATGTTCCCCCAAGTTTTGCATACGCCCCCGGGCGTCAACCACGCAGGCGCTGCCAGACAGCCCGGATTTGACGGTCCAGGCTGAACGTTCAGGTAAGGCTTTAGCGCAAAGCAGATTACAGTTACTAGTCCGACTTGACAGCGGCAAAGATGGCTCCGCCGATAGCTCCCAGACCAGCCCCGGCGGCCAGGCTCGTCAGGCAGCACATCCCACCGACGAGAGCCACCCCGCCCACGCCGGAGAACAGCGCAAACATTTCGGGGCTGATATCGACGCCAAGCTCACTCAACTGGCGCATAGTTTCGGGGTCTATGGTCGAGATGATGCCATCTGTACCGGTGATTGCCATTTGAACAGCCAGGATAATAATCCAGAGCACCCCGCTGACCAACCCACTGACCAACCCGGCAATAGCGCCAGCCCCTGCTCCTGACCCGGCGGAGCGAGGCGGGGCCAAAAAGAACCCGGCCAGCGCCCCGATTCCGGCATACGCCAGCCACGTCGCCCCGCAACAAATACACCCGACTGCCGGTATCTGGCTGAGCAACGTCAGCACCAGGATAACCGCCGCGCCGATCAATCCTGCCTTCAATCCTGCTTTTCCGGTCATGATAATCTCCTTTCAATAATACTACCACGTGTGCGAGTGACAATTTGGCAAATTGTGCTACAGCAATCCAATCACGTTGATCTTTTAATCGCTGCCGGGTGGCCTGATAAACAGCCCCACCTCGGCGGTCTCACCGGCCGAAGTAACAGTTGCCGTGCCCATGATGATGGCAGAGCTATCGGTGTGACTAACCTGAAACGTCATGGAACCGGTCATCGGCCCGCCCTTTATCTCTCCATTCCAGGCATACGTGTACAAACAGTCCCCGCCGTACCCGGAGACGTAAATGGTGGTAATCCAACCTCCGGTGGAGGTGTATGCTCTGTCCAGATACCACGCCTGGAGTCCAAGCTGCCCGCCCTCGCAATCCGGCGGTGGGGTCAGAGTCGCAGTGACGGGCAACGTGCAGGTAGGGGTCGGCGTGGGGACGGGCACAGTCGGCGCTGGCGTGGGAGTCAGCGTGGGGACGGGCACGGTCGGTGACGGCGTGGGAGTCAACGTGGGAACGGGCACGGTCGGTGACGGCGTGGGCGTCAATGCAAAGGTGGCAGTCGGCGACGGTGTGGGGATGCCGACCGTGATCGTGGCGGTCGGAGCGATGGTCGGAGCGGAAACATCTGCAAGCGCGGCGGCTACGTGCGGCTCATTGGCAGGCCCGACGAGCGGATATAAAAAGGGAAGCCGCACTCTGCCCGGCACGGGGAGGGGATCGCCGTCCGTGAGCAGCCACACATTGACCTGACATCTCGTTCCCTGCTCGTTCACAAAAGTGAGCGCCGTCGCGTCGGGGGGAGTGTTGGGGACGGTTGGAATGTCGGCGCGTCCCCACGGCCTCTCGGTGTAACGGGTCAGCGGATGATGTGGGCCGAGCGCGATGACGGTGTGGGGGCCAGGCATGCCTTCCACGGCGAACAGGGCCAGCCATTCACCATCGGCGGACATCCCGCGCTGCACCGCCACGGCGCGGGTGTACTCGTCCAATATGGAGGTGGCGTAGCGGCGCGTAACGCGCAGGTGAATCTGCGCCCACGAGCCATTGTACGCCGCCAGCGAATAGTATATGTCGCCATCCCCGTCGCGGATGGTGTGGGCCAGCGCCCGCGCTCCCCAAAACACGTTCGTCCGGGGGGCCGCCAGCTCCTCGGGACTGGGCCGCCAGGGGAATGGCATCAACATCATCAAGCCGACCGCCCCGGCCGGCCCCTGCGCTGTGGAGCGGCCCCTGGATTCTTTCCAAATCACGGCGGCGATCAGGTTGGGGTCAAGCTCCCGTCTCTGGGCTTCTTGCAGGATGATGGGTTCCCAACGGGTCACAGCCGGGTTCCAGTATGGGGAAAGGACCGGTTCACCAGGGGGAGCATCACTTTGCGCCAGAGCGGGATGGCAAAACGTCAAGTTTGTTATTGTCGCCAATATCATGGCGAGCATAGTCAGACGCCGGGTCTGAATCAAGTTTGGGTACCCTCTTTCTGCTTAAAGTGAGAATACTATATCGGAAAGTAGGTGAATTGTCAAGGATAATGCGGTCGAGAACACCGATGCGCAGGATTTACGGATCGTTCGAGTGTATACCGCTTGCTTTCATCCGGCGTCCGCAAAGGCCACTTCCAGCGCCCGTTTGGTCACGCCAGCGTATACCCGTTCCATCTGCCCCCAAAAGCTCCGCGCCTCTAGCCCGTCGAGATCGGGCACGCCCAACCGCTTGAGCAGCGCCATGTCCACCTGGGGGGTGCTGACTTTCAGGGCCACACCCTCCGCCTCAGCGCCCAACGCCCAGTAGCGATCCAGGCACTCTTCCAGTGGCGTCGTCTCGACCGCTTCGATCTCGGCGGGCGCACGAGTTATCTCGTCCGCCGCCTCTGTTCCCACGATGCGCCGTTCGCGCAAGGCAGCGATGACCTGTTCCTTGCTCCGCCCGCGCAGCTCGAACAGCAAAAACGGGTCCTGGTCAAAGCGCTCCCCCATCAGGTAGTAGACGGCGGCAATGTGCTTGCACGGATTGGCCCAGTCGGGGCAGGAACAGTCGGTTTCCAGGTCGCCCCGCGAGGCGGGAAAGAGCGGAACCTTGACCGCGTCAAAAACCTGCTCGATTTCGGCGGGCATTTCGCCGTTGAGCAATTGAGCGGCAAAGATGGCCTGCTCGGCCAGTGCGTCGAACACCTTGTCCCACTGGCGGTCGCTCAAGGGCCGTAGTTCGATGTTGACCTTGTACGGTCTGCGCCGCGAGCCCTGCACTCGCGCCGAGATGTGGCCCGCCTCGACGTTGATCTCGATCACCTGGCCGCGCCGGGCATAGCTGCGCCCGCGACTCAGCCGCCCCGAATCCATCAGCACCCGCAGCGCCCTGATCCAGCGGTCGGCCCACCAATTCTTGACGAATTTGCCCCGCTTGCTCCTGGCCTTGATTCCATCTGCCACCGCGATGGGGCGCGTGGGCGTGTAACTCGGCCAGTAGCTATCGTAATAACTCGAACGTCGTTTCGTCATCGCTATTCTCTCCGCAATGCCATAATGTCGCGCAGCTCGGCGGTGCTCAACTCGGTCAGCCAACCCTCACCGGCCCCGACGACACTTTCGGCCAGCGCCTTTTTGCTTTCGATCAACTCGTCAATCCGCTCCTCCAACGTGCCGGCGCAGATGTATTTATAGACCTGCACGTCGCGCGTCTGCCCGATGCGGAAAGCGCGGTCGGTGGCCTGATTCTCCACCGCCGGGTTCCACCAGCGGTCAAAGTGAAAGACGTGGTTGGCAGCGGTCAGATTCAGCCCCGTGCCGCCGGCCTTGAGCGAGAGGATAAAGATCGGCGCGTCGCTCCCCTGTTGAAAGTGCGCCACCATGCGGTCGCGCTGCTTTTGCGGCGTGCCGCCGTGCAAAAAGAGCACCTCGACTCCGAACAGCGATCTCAGGTATGCCTGCAACATGTGGCCCATCTGGGAAAACTGGGTAAACACCAGCGCCCGGTCGCCGACGGAAAGCGCCTCCTCCAACATCTCCCCCAGCCGGTCGAGTTTGCCGGAGCGCCCCGGCAGTGGGGAACCATCGTCCAGGAACTGGGCCGGGTGGTTGCAGACCTGTTTCAGGCGCAGCAGGGCGCTCAGCACAACGCCGCGCCGCTGGATCCCCTCCTCGTCCGCCGCCGCCACCCGTTCCAGCGATTCCTCGACCACCGCCTGGTACAGCGTGGTCTGCTCGGCGGTCAGGTTGCAATAGACCTTGATCTCTCGTTTGTCCGGCAAGTCCTGAATGATGGTGGGGTCGGTCTTGAGGCGGCGCAGGAGAAACGGCCCCACCAGTCCCTTGAGCCGTTCGGCAGCGTCCGCGTCCTGGTATCGCTCGATGGGCAGCGCGAACGTCCGGCGGAACCCGGTCTGCGAACCCAAAAGCCCAGGGTTGAGAAACTGCATGATGGACCACAGCTCAGAAAGCCGGTTCTCGACCGGCGTGCCAGTCAGCGCGACGCGGTTGGCGGCCGGCAGGCTGCGCACCGCCTGGGTCTGTTTGGCGTGAGGGTTTTTGATGTTTTGCGCTTCGTCGAGGATCACGTCACTCCAAGAGACCTGGCGCAGGTCATCTACGTCCCGCCGCGCCAGGCCGTAGGTGCTGATGACCACGTCGTGCGCCAGCGCCGCGGCGACGAAATCCTTTCCTCTGGCGCGGTCGCTCCCGTGGTGCACCATCACGCGCAGTTCGGGGCCAAAGCGTGCGATCTCGCGTTTCCAGTTGCCGACGACCGAGGTCGGGCAGAGCACCAACGCCGGTGGGAGGTCTCCCTCGGCCTGCTCGCGCCGGTACAACAGCAGAGCGATGGCCTGGATGGTCTTGCCCAGCCCCATATCGTCGGCCAGGCAAGCGCCCAGCCCCCAGCGGCGCAAAAAGGCCAGCCAGGAATAGCCGCGCGTCTGGTAGGGGCGCAATTGTCCCACGAAACCGCGCGGGGGAGGCAGTTCGCGCAACCGCTCGCCGGACTGTAGCCGGTTCAACAACTCGTCCAGCCAGCCGGAGGCCTGGACGCCGTGCAGCGGCAACCCCCCGGCTTCCTGGGTCGCGCCCAGCGCCATTCCCAACGCCTCGCGCAGCGTCATTTGATCCTGCTGCCGTTTCTTTTCCCAGAATGCAATCGCGGCCTCGATTTCGTCGGGCTGCAACATCACCCACTGGCCGCGCACCCGCACCAGCGGCATTTTGAGCGCGGCCAGCCGCTCGAACTCTGCGCGGGATAGCGGTTGGTCGCCCAGGGCCAGCTCCCACTCGAATTGCACCAGCGAATCCAGGTTGAGAATGCCCTTGCCGACGATGTTGGCATCCGCTTTCAGTTTGGCCCGCACGCCCAGCCGGGCGGAGGGTTTTTCCCACCACGTCGGAACCAGTACGCCAAAGCCGCTCCCTTTCAGCAATGGGCCGACCTCGCGCAGGAAAGCGTATGCCTCGTCCACGGTCAGATTGCAGGATTGTGGGCGGGCCGTGCGCAGGCTGCCCATGATCGGCGGAAATATGCGTGCCGCCAGGCCCAACCCCGCCAGCATCCGCTCCTGGGCACCTTCGAACTTGTGATTGAGGTAACGCAGTGTGCTGCCCCGTGCGCTCCACACCTGGGCGGCCGGCACCAACAGGCTGGGATCGTCGTTGGCCTGGAGCATGTAGCGCAGAACCCAACTGGGCGCGGTCGCACGCCCGCTTTCCGGTTCCACCTCCGGCGGTTCCAGCCGGAAGCAGAGGCGGAACGGCGCTTTTGCCGCTCCCTGCAATTGGGCCATCCATTCCTGCCAGGACTCGAACAGGTGCGCCAGTTCACGGCGCTGCGCCGGCGCTGCCTCGATCTGTCCATCGGCGTCCCACAGTGCCGACCACCACGCGCCGGCCACGCCCTGGGGAGGTTTGCGCCGCCGGTCCAGCCGCCCCCGGCCCCAATCGCGCACAGCCCGGTCTACCAGCCGTTTGATAAAGCTATCCAACAGCGCGTGTGGCGTGGGAGCCTGGTCGGGTGATGGCGCATCGTCGAGGCCGAATATCGCCCGGCAGACCGGCGGTAGGCCCGTAGCCAGAACCTGCAACCGCTCCCGGTCGTGGGGATCGTCCAACACCGGCAGCCAGACGGCGCGATATTGCCCTTTGCTCTCCACCAGGCCGGGCAGATACTTGTGGTGCGCTAAAAGCTCCAGCCCCAACCTGGCGGCGAGGCCCCAATAGCGCAGGTCGTTCCCCCACCACCGCTCCCCCATCCCGCTCAACGGGGCGGCTACCAGCAGATCGAGAGCGGCGACGGGGGACAGCGCCAGACCGGTCACTTTCCAGGGAGTCAGACGCGGTTCCGAGTCGGTTTCAGACTGGGGGGCCAGCCAGGGCGGCAGGAGTGGCCCGTCCGCGAGCGATGGCAGCAGGATCACGCGCTTCGCTGTGGGTGCGGTGGCCCAGTCGCCAGACGGGGCCAGGCTCTCCAAAGCTGTGCGCAGGATATCCGGAGGCGCGGCGTGAGGGTGCGGGCGCACGCGGGGGCGGCGACCGCGTGGCCTGGGCGCGGGCCGGGCCGTCTCGCCCCAGAGGAAAAAGACGCCGTCCGACCAACTGCCGTGTAGAACTGACCTCGAGCTAGTTTTTTCAGCGCTCATTTTGCATCTTTGGACGTACACTAGAGCGAATTTAGAAAACTGGACACTGGCGTTTTTGTTCATAGTGACGGCTGAAGCCGTCCAAAAGGCTCAAAAGCGGCTACTACGAACCCCCATACTCCAGTCCTGGATTGTGGACAAATTGGCTCCTACAAGCGCAGCGGGGGCAGCGATTGAAATCGCCCCCGGCGGGCTAGAGCCGGTCGCCCACGCAGGTGGGCGATGATCAAGCTGGTGCGATTATACCCCAGGCAGCCCAATTTGCACAGATAGGCCGGGCGGTGTAAAATTACACCGCCTCGAATCTGCGTTTGTCTGCTTTGAACCGGGAGAGGGCAACGGTATGGAATCCAATCTGTCTCAGGCTATCGCCGCCGGATCACCGGTGGTGGCGCTGGAATCGGCGCTCATCACGCACGGCTTTGCCCCTCCGGCCAACCTGGAGATCGCCCGGCGGATGGAAGCGGTGGTGCGCGAGGAAGGAGCGCTCCCGGCCACCATCGCCGTGCTGAACGGCGCACCACAGGTGGGGCTTGCCGGCCGGGAACTGGACGCGCTGGCCGCCGACCGGACGGCCCGCAAGGTCAGCCTGCGCGATCTGCCGCTCGCGCTGGCCGAGGGCGGGAACGGCGGCACGACCGTCGCCGCCACAATGTACCTGGCTCACCGCGCCGGGATCCGCGTCTTTGCCACCGGCGGCATTGGCGGCGTCCATCGTGGTCACCCTGAAGACGTCTCTGCCGACCTGCCCGCGCTTGGCTCCATCCCCATCGTCACCGTTTGCGCGGGGGCCAAAGCCATCCTCGACCTGCCGCGCACGCTGGAATATCTGGAGACGCGCGGCGTGCCGGTGATCGGCTATGGGACGGACGAGTTCCCGGCTTTTTACAGCCGCCACTCTGGATTGGGCGTTGATGCGCGGGTCGAGACGCCGGAGGAGGTGGCACGGATGGCGCGGGCGCGGACCGAGTTGGGCCTCCCGGCGGCGCTCCTGGTCTGCGTCCCCGTCCCAGAGGAGGACGAGCTTTTATCCGGCAAAGCCGAGGTGGCAATCGAGCAGGCGGTGGCGGAAGCGGAAGCGGCCGGCGTGAGCGGCAAAGCGCTGACGCCGTTCCTGCTGGCGCGGTTGGTCGAGCTGACCGGCGGGCTGGCCCGTCGCGCCAACGAGGCGCTGCTGCTCAACAATGCCCGCGTGGCGGCTCGCATCGCGCGGGCGTTGCAATGATCGAGCCAAAGGCAAAACAATGCGCATACTGTGGACCAGCCCCCACTGCCGCCCAGATTGGTTGAATCGCCTGGGCGAAGAATCACAAGGGGGCCAGACTGTGGTGATGAACAAGCTGCCCCACACCTTGACGCGCATTGCTCCACAAGTCAGTGTGGACATTTTCACCCGCCTGCAAGATAGCGACCCCCGCGCCGCGTCCCCGGTCAGCTTCCTCGACGGCGATCACCGTGTGCGAGTCATACGCCTGCCCTGCGGCCCCACCGACCGGTACGTTCCCAAAGAATTTCTCTACGGGGAACACATCACCGAATTCGTGGGACACGTCCTGGCTTTCGCCGCCCGCGAAGGACTCGAATACGACCTGCTGCACGGTCACTATGCCGATGGCTGGGAGACGGTCACAGACCTCGCCTTGCGCTGGCCGCGCCATCCGCCCACGCTGCTCACCACCCATTCGCTGGGCCGGCGCAAACGAGCCGATAGCCTGGCGCGGGGCGAAGCTCACCCGGAGGAGCTAGAGCGCCGCTACAACTTTGGCGTGCGCATCGCTTCCGAGGAGCGCTCGCTGGCGGCAGCCGACCGCATCATGCCCCTCTCCACGGTCGAGGCCGAGTTTATGGCACATCACTACGAGGCCGTGCCCCCCCACGACCCGCGCGTGACCGTGCTGCCCAACGGGATTGATCCGCTCGACTTTGCCCCCGCCCCACCCGGTTCACGGGAGCGGTTGCGAAAGCAATTGGGCGTAGCCGGCTCCGAGTTCCTCCTGTTGCTGCCCTCGCGGGTAGATCCGCGCAAGGGACAGGAAAATATCCTGCGGGCGCTCGCAGCAGCCCGGCCCGCGCTGGCGGGCCGCCCCCTCCGGCTCCTGTTCCTGGCCTGGCCCGATCCGCCTACCGATTACGCCGCCCGCCTGCAACGCTTGATCGCCGCGCAGGGATTGAGCGAGAGCGTCATCATCCGCCCGCCGGTGCCCCACGAGTTGATGCCTGCTTACTTTGCCGCCTCCGATGGGGTGGCGCTCCCCTCTCAGGAATACTTTTCCATCGTCATGCTGGAAGCAATGCTGCTAGAGCGCCCCCTCATCGCCAGCGTCCACGGCGGCTCGCGGGACGTCATCAGCGACGGAACAAATGGTTTGTTGATAGATCACAACGACGTGGAACAATTGGCGCAGGCAGTTATATCACTGGTGAAGATGAGCCAGGAGAAACGGCGCGATATGGGCCGCCGGGCGCGACAAACCATCCTGGAAGGGTATACCTGGGAGCAGGTAGCCCACCGCCTGTTGGCTATTTATCTCGACCATACAAATTCGCCGCCGCGCCTGCGGGGGAGTGAGCAATGAACGATAACAACGTCCAACCGGCGGCACGAT
>CAYNVC010000056.1:8949-10950 GCA_964400615.1 uncultured Anaerolineales bacterium
GAAATCCAGGTCGCCATCCGCGACACCGGCGCGTTTATGGATCCGCGTATGCGCGGCGATTGGTGGCAGGGGCGGTAAACGGGGAATAGGCGCAGCCTGGATGTACCAGAACACAGACTGGCCGGTGGGTTCAACGCGCGGTTTCCAGAAAGGCAACCGCTCTTCTACGCCATGCCCCTGGCGCGATTCGAACGCGCAACCTTGAACTTAGGAGGTTCCTGCTCTATCCAATTGAGCTACAGGGGCGTGAGGCGATTATAACACGCTCCCCACGTTGAGGCAAACCCCGTCAATCCCAAAACTGGGGCAACTGCGCGCGGTAGGTCTCCAGATAGTCATCGAGCACCTGCCGCGCCACGTCCAGGTCGGTGATGACCGGGTCCAGCAGCAGACATTGGAGCGCGGCCTGGCGGTCGCCGCGCACGGCGGCGTCTACGCCCAACTGGACGACGGCAATCTCGCGGCGGCACAGCTCGGCGACAGGCTCCGGCAACGATCCAACGTTCACCGCTTGCACCCCCATTCCACTGACCAATCCCGGCGTCTCGACTATGGCCCCAGGGGGCAAGTTATCGATTTGCCCTCCGTTGGGCAGGTTGACCGCCAGGTGATAGTGGTTTCCGGCCCCGGCGATGTTTTCGATCATCTCTAGCGCCCCTTCGCTGTCGGCCTCGCGCAGGTGAGCAATGGTTGCCTGCTCGTCGGCCATTTTGGCGATGTCGTTGAGGCCGAAATCGCGCAGCTGGGCCATCAGATCCCAATCGTACAAGCTAATGTCGTACTTGTCCCACGGCCTGGTGAGCGGGTCGCTTGCCCACGGCAAATACTCGCACAAATGCTCGTCGCCGGGAATGGGAAACAGGCCAAACGCTTCGTATATCCGGCGGGTCAGCGGCTCAAAAGTGGGGTCGAAAGCCGCCCAGCGCCTGGCAAAGAGAGGGTACAAGTCCTCACCGGTGCGCCTGTCCCGTATATCCAACATCCAGGTAAAGTGATTCAGTCCTGCGGCCTTGATGTCCACCCGCTCCACCGCCTGACGCGACACACGGGTCAGCAGCGGCCAGATGGCGGGGTCAGCGTGAGTGCTGATCTTGCCCTCCGGCACCTCGATCCCCAGGTCGTCCGCCAGCGCCATCCCCACCATGCCGTACCCGGCGTAAATCTGATGACACAGCCCCACGACCTCGATCTCGCTGTAGCGGGATACCGCGTCGCAGATACGTATCATCGGGTTGGTAAAGTTGACCAGCCAGGCATCCGGGCAGAGCCGTTCCATATCGTGCGCGATCTCCATCACCGGGCCGATGTTGCGGGCAGCGTGGGCAAATCCGCCCGGCCCGCCGTTCTCGGCGTAGGGCTGGCGCACGCCATACTTGAGCGGAATTTCGTAATCAGATTTCCACAGCTCCTCGCGGGGCGGAACCTCGATGGAAAGAACGACGAACTCGGCCCCATCGAGCGCCTCGGTGTGACGGGTGTGGGTGGTGATCCGCATCCCGGCGTCCCACTCCCGGTTGAGGCGTTCGGCCAGCCGGCCAACCAGGGCCAGCGATTCTTGATTCAGGTCAACCAGGGCCAGATGACTGGAGCGCAGCCGCTCACTGCGCACGAGCGCGGCCAGAGTATTCAGCCCAAAGCTGGCGCTGCCCGCGCCAATGACAACTATTTTAGTAGGAAGCATGAACAATTCTCCTGAAAATATTATGGGTATGTCTCGTCTCAGTTGAGCACCGGCCCGCAAGAGCCAGCGCTGGATACGTCAAGCACCAGCGCCGCCTGCCCCAGCGCCGCCTGCCCCAGCGCCGCCTGCCCCAGCGCCGCCCGACCCAGCGCCGCCTGTTCACGGCGGCGCGGTCGCACCGGCAAGAGCCGGTTGAAACACACAATCAGATCGCTACAACTGAATCAGTTCGAGCGCCAGATCTGCCGTCTTTTCCGGCTTGACTTTGAATTTGAACTCGATCACCCGCCCCTCCTCGTCGAGCGCCAGGTGGCTGCGGA
>CAYNVC010000057.1:0-4104 GCA_964400615.1 uncultured Anaerolineales bacterium
CAGGTCTGATGGGAGGTGCGACGCACCTGTAGGGCGGCTTTCCATAGCCGCCGACGAGGACACGATAAATGACAAACCAACAAATCAAACAACTCTTTACCCGCCACCCGGCCAACCCGGTGCTGCTCCCCGACCCGGCCTCCGATTGGGAGTGCTACAACGTCTTTAACCCCGCCGTCATCCACCACAATGGGCTGTTCCACATGCACTACCGCGCCCAGGGGCTGGACTGGGTCAGCCGCATCGGCTACGCCGTCAGCGCGGACGGCGTCACCTGGAACCGGCTGCGCTCCCCCGTGCTCGCGCCCCACGACGCCTCCGACGCTCGCGGCGTCGAAGACCCGCGCGTGGTGGAGCTGGGGGGCGCGTTCTACATGACCTACACCGGATACGGGGACGGCCAAGACCTGACAGGTCTTCCGAGACCTGTCAGGTCTGGCGAGTCTGGCGTGCTCCCCATCCTGCCGATGGTCGCCCGCAGCGAAAACCTCCTCACCTGGGAGCGGCTGGGGCCAATCGTGCGCGGCGAGGACAACAAGGACCACGTCCTCTTTCCGCGCCAGATCGGCGGGCGGTTCGTCGCCTTCCACCGCCGCCGCCCCCAGGTCTGGCTGGCCCACAGCGACGACCTCGTCACCTGGCGGGAGGAGGAGATGGCCCCCATTTTCGGCCCGCGCCCGGAGAACGGCTGGGAGAGCAACAAGGTCGGCGCGAACGGCCCGCCCATCGAGACGGAACACGGCTGGCTGATGCTCTATCACGGCACGGACGCGGACAACGTCTACCGCTTTGGCCTCTGCCTGCTCGACCTGGACGACCCGCGCCGCGTGCTCAGCCGCCCCCGCGAGCCGATATTCGAGCCGCAAGAGATGTGGGAGCTGCGCGGCGACGTGCCCAACGTCGTCTTTTCCTGCGCCAACCCGGTGGTGGAGGGAGTGGTCTACCTCTACTATGGCGGCGGCGACCACGTCATCGGCCTAGCGACCTGCCGGCTGGATGACCTGATCGAGTTCGCTCTCAAAGGTGCGACGCACTTGGGAAGTGCGTCGCACCTTCAGGATACCCAATGACGCCTGAAGAACACATCGCCGCACACCTGACCTTTCTCTACGGCCCGCAGCGGGCGGCCGCGCTGCTGCCGCGCCTGAACGCGCTCCTGGCCGATTTCCGCGCCCGCCACCCGCGCCCGCCCTCCGCCGAACGGTTCAGCGAGCGGGACGTGGTGCTCATCACCTACGGCGACCAGGTGACGGAGCCGGGCCGGCCTCCGCTCCAAACGCTGGCCGACCTGTTGGAGCAACACGTCGCCGGGACGGTCAACACCGTTCACCTGCTCCCCTTCTTCCCATATTCGTCCGACGACGGCTTTTCCGTCAGCGATTACACCGCCGTCGCTGCGGCGCTGGGGGATTGGGCGGACATCGCCCGCCTGGGCCGCCGCTTCCGGCTGATGTTCGACGCCGTCATCAACCACATCTCGGCCCAAAGCGCCTGGTTCCAGGGATTCCTGCGCGGCGATCCCCGGTTCCGCGATTTCTTCATCACGCCGGACGCGGGGGCCGATCTCTCCCAGGTGGTGCGCCCCCGCGCCCTGCCGCTCCTGACCCGCTTTGGCGAGCGCCTGGTCTGGACGACCTTTAGCGCGGATCAGGTTGACCTGAATTACGAAAACCCGGAGGTGCTGCTGCGGATCGTGGAGGTGCTGCTGCTGTACGTCGAGCGCGGGGCCGAAATCATCCGGCTGGACGCCATCGCCTACCTGTGGAAGCGGCCCGGGACGCCCTGCATCCACCTGGAAGAGACCCACCGCGTGATCAAACTCTTCCGCGCCGTGCTGGACGCGGTCGCGCCGCACGTCATCCTCGTCACCGAGACGAACGTGCCCCACGCGGAAAACGTCTCCTACTTTGGCGACGGGGAGGACGAGGCGCAGATGGTTTACCAGTTCCCGCTGCCGCCGCTGGTGCTGCACGCCATCCTCAGCGGCGACGCAGCCCGCCTGAGCGCGTGGGCCGCCGGTCTGCGCACCCCCTCGGCGAGCACGACATTTTTCAACTTTTTGGCCTCCCACGACGGCATCGGACTGCGCCCGGTCGAGGGTATCCTCAGCCCGGCCCAGGTGCAGATGTTGGTCGAGCGCACGCTGGCCCACGGGGGGTACGTCTCCTACAAGGACAATCCCGACGGCAGCCGTTCCGTCTACGAGTTGAACATTTCTTATTTCGACGCCCTCTCCGACCCCGCCGGCGGCGAGCCGCTCGATTTGCAGGTGGGCCGCTTTTTGCTCTCCCAGGCGATCATGCTCAGCCTGGCCGGGGTGCCGGGCATCTACGTCCACAGCCTGTTCGGCTCGCGCAGTTGGCGGGAGGGGGTGGAGCGGACGGGGCGGCATCGCTCCATCAACCGGGAGAAATTCAGCCGCCAGGCGTTGGAGCGGGAGTTGGCCGACCCGGCCTCGCTGCGCCACCGGGTGTTCTACCCCTACCTGCGCCTCGTCCGCGCCCGCACCGCGCACCCGGCTTTCCATCCCCAGGGGGAACAACGGGTGATCGAGGTGCACCCGGCCATTTTTGCCCTGCTGCGCACCGCGCCCGGCGGCGGCAGCCGCGTCCTCTGCCTGCACAACCTCTCCGCCCAGGCGCAGGATTTGAGCTTGCAGTCCCCTTTGCGCCGGGGGGAGGTGCGCGACCTCATCTCCGGGGAGACCTGGGAGGCGGGGGAGAACCTGGCGCTGACCCTGGGGCCGTACCGGGCGATGTGGCTCACCGGCCCGTGAGGCCCCGGTCAATCGCCGCGCTCACCGCGTCGTAACTGGCCGGCAGTTCCAGCGGCGGGTTGGCGTGGCGGGAGATGACCTCCGCCAGCCGCCGCTCGTGGTAGCCGACCTTGAAATCGGTGAATTTAAGCCCGTGCGCGGTCGAAATGACCACCACCCGGTCGGAGGGCTTGATCTCGCCGCGCTCCACCAGTTTGAAGAGCACCGCCAGCGCCACGCCGGTGTGCGGGCAAGAGTACATCCCCGTCCGGTCGGCGCGGGCGGCGGCGTCCGCCAGCTCGTCCTCGCTGGCCTGCTCGACTATCCCATCGAGCGCCCGCAGCACCCTGACCGCCCGCTCGTAGCTGACCGGCGCTCCGATCTGGATGGCGCTGGCGAGCGTCTTTTGCGCCTGCACCGGCCGGTACTCTCGAAAGCCGGTCAGATAGCTCTGGTAGAGCGGGTTGGCGTTGGCGGCCTGGGCGCAGGCGATGCGCGGCAGCCGGTCTATCAGCCCCAGTTCCTTCATCATCAAAAAGCCCCGCCCCAGTGCGCTGACGTTGCCCAGGTTGCCCGCCGGGATGACGATCCAGTCCGGCGCTTGCCAATCGAACTGCTGGGCGATCTCGATGCCGACCGTCTTTTGCCCCTCGATGCGCAGCGAGTTCATCGAGTTCGCCAGATAGATGGTCGGGTCGGCGGTCAACTGCTGCACGATCCGCATACAGCCGTCGAAATCGGTATCCAGCGCCAGCACCAACGCGCCGTTGGCGATTGGTTGGATCAGTTGCGCGGTCGAGACCTTGCCCCTGGGGAGCAGGATGACGGCGGGGATACCGGCCGCGGCCGCATAGGCCGCCAGCGCGGCCGACGTGTCGCCGGTGGAGGCGCAGGCCACCGCCCGGATCGGCTTCCCGGCCGAGATCATCTGCCGCACCACCGAGACCAGCACGGTCATCCCCAGGTCTTTGAATGAGCCGGTGTGGCTGTTGCCGCACAGCTTGACCCACAGGTCGGGCAGGCCGACCTCGCGCCCCAGCCGTTCGGCCCAAAAGCAATTGGTGTGCCCCTCGTACATAGAAACGACGTTCTCGTCCTCCAACTGGGGGCAGACCCATTCTTTCTTGCCCCAGACGCCGCTGCCATAGGGCCACTCGTTCGTCCGCGTCCGCCGGTCGAACAGTTCCTTCCACTCGTCCGCGCTGCGCATCTTGAGCGCGTCCAGGTCGTGCTCCACGTCCAGCAGCCCGCCGCACTCCTCGCAGCGGTAGACGACATCGAAAATAGAATAGCGGCGGCCGCAGCCGCGCGTACACTCGAGCCAGCTATTATACGGCATCATCGCCTCC
>CAYNVC010000057.1:4204-10924 GCA_964400615.1 uncultured Anaerolineales bacterium
TACCCCTGCGCCGCCAGCTCTTGCGGCGGCACAGACGCCTCGTCCGGCTTGTCCGAGAGACCAAAGAGCAACGCGCCCCGCTCCCGCCAGGCCAGCGCCGCCTCCCGCACCTCCTGCGTGATGACGATCTCTTGCGCCAGCAGATCGGCCACCGGCGCGTCGTCCCCCAGGCAGCCCATCCGCTCGACCGTGGCCCGGTACTCGTTGCGCCGGAACGGCTTGAAGGGGGTGGGGTCGCCCTGCTGCACGAGGGCGTAAATCTGGCTGTGGATGGCCCGCAGGTCGGCGGGCAATTGCGCGGCCCGGCCATCCACTCCGGCGATGAACTGCTCGAAACTCGCCAGCCGCCCGGAGCGCACCTCGTCCACCAGCGGCTCCAGCCCGTACAGGCCGCTGCCCAGGATCAGGCAGACGTAGGCCAGGTAATCCTGGTTGTCGGCGGTAAAGGGGTGGAACTCGGGCCGGTTGAGCGTGTCGTAGGCGGCCCGAAAGCCCTCCGGGTCGAACTCGGCCCCCAGCAGGTCGCCGACGGTGCGGCGCACCGCCTCGACCCGCACCCGGTCAATGACGTGGTCGTTGCGTCCCCGCGCTCCCAGCGTCGTCTTGTCCAGGTCGAGGATCACCGCCGTCCGCTCGTCCACGGGGAACTCGCGCTGGCGGCAAAAGCTATCGAAATCGGCCAGCGCCGCCCAGCGGGTGGCGAGGTAGAGCGTTCCGGTGGGGGGCGAGTCGCCATCCTGCCCGCCGATAAAGGCCAGGCCGGGCCAACCTCCGGCGCGGCACAGGTTGGCAAAGGCAGCGCCGTCGTTCAGCCGGGTGTCGCCCACGTAGAGCAGCCGCTCGATGGGCGTGCCGGGCGCGTCCAGTTCCCGCGCCAGCCGCAGCAGGTGGGCCATCACGCGGGCGTAATCCGGTTCGCTCTTGCGGGGGGTGACGCCCTCCGGCAGATCAATTGCAGCGCGAACCTCGGCCAGCGACGGCAGCCGGGGGTCGAGCGGGGTCAGGTTGCGGTAGACGACCATATCGCCCAGGAATTCGTGGGCGGATGTGCGACCATAGTTTTTCATCCGGCATATCCTCCAGACAGGTATCCTTTGACCTTGAGCAGCTCGGCGCTCAGGATTGCGCCGCCGGCCGCGCCCCGCACCGTGTTGTGCGACAGGGCGACAAAGCGCACGTCCAGCACCGGGCACTCGCGCAAGCGTCCGACCGTCACGGCCATACCTCTCCCGGCGTCCCGGTCACGGCGCGGCTGGGGCCGGTCCTGCTCGCTCCGGTAGACAATGGGCGGTTGGGGCGCGGAAGGAAGCCCCATCTCCTGCGGCGCGGCCCTGAACTCGTTCCAGATGGCGACGATCTCGTCCAGGGCGGGCCGGGCCGGGCCGAACTTGAGGCTGACGCAGGCCGTGTGCCCATCCAGGACGGGGACGCGGTTGCAATGGGCCGAAATTTTCGGCGCGTCACTGGGGAAAAAGCGGCCATTTTCGATTGACCCCAGTATTTTCAGCGGCTCGCGCTCGGTCTTTTCCTCCTCGCCCGGTATGAAAGGGACGACGTTATCGAGCATGTCTATTGACGCCGGGCCGGGGTAGCCCGCGCCGGACACCGCTTGCAGCGTGGTGACGATCAGGCTCTCGACGGGATACCCGGCTGCCAGCAGGGCGTAGACGGGCGTCAGGTAGCTTTGCAGGCTACAGTTGGGTTTCACGGCGATAAAGCCCCGGCCCCAGCCGTGATTCTGGCGCTGGAAGGGGATGATGTCGGCGTGGTGCGGGTTGATTTCGGGGATGAACACGGGAACGTCCTCCGTCCAGCGGTGCGCCGAGTTGTTAGAGATGACCGGAACGTCGCTGGCGGCGTACCTCTCCTCAAGCTCACGCACGGCCTGTTTTTCCATCGCCACGGCGGAGAACACAAAATCACACCTGGCTCGCGCCTCTTCCACGTCGCTCGCGTCGCCGACGATCAGGCCCGCGACTCCCGCCGGGATGTCCCGGGCCATCAGCCAGCGCCCGGCCACCGCCTCCGAGTACGTCTTACCCGCCGACCGGGGGGACGCAGCGACGTGAGTCACCTGGAACCAGGGATGGTTCTGCAAGAGCCGCAAATAGTTTTGCCCCACCATCCCGGTAGCGCCGATGACGCCCACCCTTATTTTCTCCGTTCTATCCGCCATTGAGAATCACCTCCCTGTGAATTTGCTGCACCGCTTCCCCGGCGTCCGTGGCCGCGACGACGAGCGAGATGCTGCACTCGGACGAGCCTTGAGCGATGGCGATGACGTTGATGCCGCCCTGGGCCAACGCGCCAAAGATGCGGGCGCTGACCCCCGGCGTGCCCCTCATCCCCGCGCCCACGATGGTCACGATCACCACGCCGTCCAGCGACCGGACACGTTCCACGTCGCGCCGCGCCAGCTCCCGGGCCATCTCCTCCTCGATGGCGCCGATGACCGGCGGCGCTGCCTCTGTGGGGATGATGAAACAAATGGACTGCTCCGACGAGGCCTGCGAGATCATCAGCACGCTGGCCCCCTGGCTGGCGACGGCGGCAAAGGTGCGGGCGGCGATGCCGGGCACGCCCATCATCCCCCGCCCCTCGACCGTGACCATGCTCAACCCCTCGATAGCGGTGACGGCCTTGACCGCGCCGGGCGTGCTCTCCGGCTCGCGGACGATGCGCGTCCCGGGGCAGGCGGGGTTAAAGGTGTTCTTGACCCACAGCGGGATGTCCCGCTCGACGACGGGCCGGATGGTGCGCGGGTGCAGCACTCGTGCCCCAAAGTAGGCCAGCTCGCTCACCTCGCTGTAGGAGAGCACCGGGATCACCTGGGCGTCGGGCACGATGCGCGGGTCGGCGGTCATCACGCCGTCCACGTCGGTCCAGGTCCAGACCTCGTCCGCGTCCAGGCAATCGCCCAGGATGGCGGCGCTATAGTCGCTGCCGCCCCGGCCCAGCGTCGTCGTCACCCCCTCCTCCGTGGCCCCGATAAAGCCGGTCACGACGGGGATGATCCCCTCCTCCAACAGCGGTGACAGGCGGGCGGCGACGCGGGCGCGGGTGGGGGCTATCAGCGGGGCGGCGTTCTGGAACCGGTCATCGGTGACGATCAACTCGGTGGCGTCCACCGCTTCGCTGCGCACGCCGCGCTGGCGGAGCAGGGCGGCCAGGATGCGGGCACTGATCCGCTCGCCCAGCGAAGTGATGGCGTCCATCGCGCGTGGCGTCACCTCGCCCAGCACGTGGACGCTGCGGCAAAAGGCGGCGCACTCGTCCAGGTACTCGTCCACCGTCGCCAGCAGTTGGGCGCGTTCGCCCTCCTGGGCCAGCAGCGCGTCCACGGCGCGGTAGTGGCGGATGCGCAGGTCGGCGACGACGGCGCGGTAGCCCTGATCGTCGCCGGAGACGGCGGTGCGTGCGCCCCGGATCAGCGCGTCGGTGACACCGCTCAGCGCCGAGACGACGACGACCAGCCGCTCCCACTTTTTCGCCTGTTCCAGCACGATTCCGGCCGCCTGCGAGATCGCCTCGCCGCTGCCGACCGACGTGCCGCCGAATTTCATCGTCAACGTGGTCATTGTTGCTTTCTCCTCTCCTCGACGGAATTTTTTAGCGTTTCCAGGGACGCAGACCAACGCAGAAAAACGCAGATTGCCAGTGCCCGGTAACAAAAAAGACTCTGCGCCCTGGGGCGCGGAGTCTACCACGTGGTTCCACCCAAGTTCCACGACGGAAGGGATCGTCGTGGCTCTTTGTGGCTGTAACGGGCCGTCCCGGAGTCCCATACTCTCGCGGTGCGGTTTGGGGGACTCGCTCACGGGTGGTTTTCGCGCCGTTCCGGTCGGGGAAGCTCTCAGCCGGTGGCTTCCTCTCTCTGTGACTTTACTGGCGTTACTCGTCCCGATCAACGCTTTGCTGCGCTCGATTGTGGGCGGGATTATATCACTCTGCCCGAAATTTGGCAAGCAACCCGGCGGCGAGCGTGCGCCGGTTGATTGCCGGTCAGGAGTGCGCGTTATGTGGGCGGGATTTGACACCCCCTCGCCCTTGTGATAAACTGCCCTCGCATTGCGTACCCCGTACAGGTTTGGGCAAGAAGGAGGAAATCATGCAAAGAGATTTTCACTATTATTGCATTGCAGTTCTCGCCAGAGCAGCCGGGTTCAACAAAAAAGATGCCACCATCATCGCCTACGCTTCCCAGTACACCGACGACGCGACCGAAAGCGAACTCGTGCGCCTTGCGCTTCCCGGGGCCGATCTCAGATTCGATCCTGTGCGCACGGCCTATTCCGGCCTCGAAATGGCCGGCGCATTGACCTGGTCGGCTCAAAAGCGAGTCTATATCCCCTTTCACTTTATCCCCTCCCGCCCCTTTGCTCCCCGCTACAGCAAAAGTTTTTCATTCGTCACCCAGCCTGCCACCAGCAAAGAGTCGTTTGCGGCCTGGCTGCTACAGCAAGCACAGAGCGAACCGCTCGCAAATCACAGACGGCGGCTGTGTCGCATTGGGATCGCCCTGCACACGTTCGCCGATACGTGGGCGCACCAGCGTTTTTCCGGCCGGCACAACCGGGACGAGAATGACGTGGAGAACATTTGCGTGTGGGCCGATGATGACTGTAAACGCCTGAAACTGGAAAACCTGCTCCTGGACGCGCTGCCACAGATCGGCCACGCCGAGGCCGGATACTTTCCCGATCTCTCGTTCCAAAAGTGGGGGTATGACTCCCGGCACGAGTCCGGCGTGGAGAGGGATAACCGTGTCGAGTTCTTCAATGCGGCCCAGGCGATCTATGACGCCCTCGCGGCGATGGAAAAAACCGAGCCGGACGATCAAATTCCGTGGCTGGAAATCGCCCCCGACATTCGCCGCTTGTTCGAGGGGAAACCGGTCATCGAGGAACGAACCACCGACCGGCTGTCTATACCGGCCTACCGGCGCTATCACGCCTCGGATTTGGATGAGCGGTGCAAGAGATGGCAGGCCACGTTCGGCCCCCTGTTCCCGCCCTATGCCTACAATTACGATCCTATGGAGTGGCGGCAGCAGGCCCTCGACGGGGACACCGATTGGGATCGCTGGTCACAGCGGGATTGGGACCGCATGCCGGTTCTGGGGTTAAAGGCCGGATTTTGGAACTCGCTGTGGGTTCATTTTCACCGCGCCGCGCTCCGCCAGCGTCACCTGGTGCTGGAGAATTTGCCCTGATGGGTACGGTGACGGAAAAGGGGATAAAAATGGATCGGGAAACTATCGAGCGCCTCATAGAACAGGTCACACGCCAGATAGCGGGGACGGTGCAGGAAGAGCAAGCCATCTCCCCCAGCGCGGCCGCAGCGCCGCAAGCAGCGCCGTCCGCCGCCGACCTGGCCCGTATGATCGATCACACGCTGCTCAAGCCGGAGGCGACGCGGGAGCAGATCGCGCAATTGTGCCGCGAGGCGCGGGAGTACCATTTTGCCTCGGTGTGCGTCAACCCGGTCAACGTTGAAGCGTGCTCGCAATTGCTGGCGGGCAGCGACGTGCTCGTCTGCACCGTCGTCGGTTTTCCGCTGGGGGCCACGTTCACCGCAGCCAAAGTCCTCGAGGCCCGCCGCGCCATTCAGGCCGGCGCCGCCGAGGCGGATATGGTGCTCAACGTCGGCGCACTCAAATCGCAGGATTACGCGGCGGCGGCGCAGGACGTTGCCGCCGTGGCGCGGGCCTGCCACACGGACGGCGCAATCCTCAAAGTGATCATCGAGGCCGCGTTGCTGAGCGACGAGGAAAAAGTGATCGCCTGCCAGATCGCCAAAATAGCGGGCGCCGATTTCGTCAAGACCTCGACCGGCTTTGGGCCGGGCGGGGCCACGCCGGAGGCCGTCGCGCTGATGCGGCGCGTGGTCGGCCCGGCGCTGGGCGTCAAGGCGGCGGGCGGTATCCACACCCACGCGGAAGCGCTCCAGATGATCGCGGCGGGCGCTAATCGAATCGGGGCCAGTTCCGGCGTCGAGATAGTGCAAGAAGCGCGAGACAACACAGCGCTCTCTGGAGAGGAGAGTTGACCGGCTATGAACCCGGTCCTGTTAGATTTTGCCGATTCATTCGAGACCAGGCGGCTGACCATCCGCTCGCCCATGCCCGGCGACGGGGCCGAGTTGCAGGCGGCTGTGGCCGAGAGCATTGCCGACCTGCGCCCCTGGATGCCGTGGGCCGACCACGTCCCCACCGTGGAAGAGTACGAGGAGATGGTGCGCCACGGACACGCCAAATTCCTGACGCGCGAGGACTTGTGGCTTTTGCTCTTTCTCAAGGACACCCATACGTTGGTCGGGGGAAGCGGGCTGCACCGGATGGATTGGGACGTGCCCCGTTTCGAAATTGGTTATTGGGTGCGCAGCCGCTTTGCCAGGCAGGGGTACATCACCGAGGCCGTGCGCGGCGTCACCCGCTTTGCCTTCGAGACACTGGGCGCACGGCGCGTCGAGATTCGGTGCGACGCGCTCAACGAGCGCAGCCGGCGGGTGGCCGAACGAGCCGGTTTCGAGCTGGAAGCCACCTTGCACAAACACGCCCTGTCCGTAGAGGGCGACCTGCGCGACACGCTGATTTACGTCCGCTTCGAGACGTTGCCGGATGGCGGGTGAGGAATCGCCGCCATATTTTCGTGTGCCCCGGAACACGGCCATCCTGGCCGCATGCGGGCGGGGACGCCCGCGTTCCCTGGCGGAGCTTGC
>CAYNVC010000058.1:0-5308 GCA_964400615.1 uncultured Anaerolineales bacterium
GTATGCGTGGACGTTGTAATATAGGCCCGGTTTAACCGAGTCGCCAAAGCCCCACAGATCGAGCGCATAGGTCTTGTAATTGGCCGCCAGTTCCTCCATCGCCGGCACCCAATAGCGCCACGAACCCAGCCAGCCGTGGATAAAAATCAACGGCCGGCCACGCCCGATTGCCTCATAGTGAACGAGGCCCTCTTTGACGACAATAGCGCTCATCGCCGAATCACCCGATTCCCCTCATATCTGCCAGCTACTCTTGCACTCCTGCCCGGCGCAGGATCTCTTTGACCTGATTTGTCAGTTCGTCCGGGGCAAAAGGTTTGACGATGTACTCCTCGGCCCCAGAGGCCAGTCCTTGTTCGATCTCGGTCTCTTGCCCTTTGGCCGAAAGAAAGACGACCGGGATCGTGTTCGTGTCCGGGTTATCCTTGAGTTGGCGGCAGGCTTCGTACCCGGTCATTTTGGGCATGCGGACGTCGAGGATGATCAAGTCCGGTTGTTCCTGCGGTGCTCTTGCGACAGCCTCGATCCCGTTGGAGGCCAGCACCACGTCAAAGCCGGCAAAACGGAGCGTAAATCCGATCAGTTCACGAATATCTTTTTCATCTTCAGCAACGAGAATTTTTGCCATAATTCCTCCCACTTGCCCGGTAATTGGTCAACGATGTCGGTTTTGGGCAAGTAGCTTTAACTTTTCCGAGTTTCGGGATGTGCGGCAGCGAGGGTAAACGTGAGTGTGCTCCCTTTTCCCAATTTGCTATTTCCCCCCCAGTCTCTTTACAGATCGCGTTGCGCTGCCAGCGAGATAGTCAAGAGATTCGCCTTTCGCGTCTCGAGTTGGAGGCCGCTTCGGTGATCTCTCGAATGTCGGCAAAAGGGCCGTCCTCGGCCGTGATCGTGCCGATGGAGAGCGTCATCAAACCGACCTGTTTCTCGTTACCCTCGTCGTCGTGGACGAGCATATAGCCCTGTTGTACCGTCTGCCAATCGTAATGCACCCCCACGCCAGAATCGAAGCGGCTTTTCAAGTCGCCTACCAGGGGTGTCACCAGGTCCTTTTGGGTGATGATAATAAAATCGGACCCGCCGATGTGGCCGATAAAGTCGTCTGCCGTCCCTATGCTATCGGCCGATTTCCCGAGGATCATCGCGGTGAAGCGTAACACCTCCTCGCCGGCCACAAAGCCATACGATTCGCTAAAGGCGTTCAGTCCCCGTATGCCCACGTAGACGATACCCCAATCGTCCCGCTGCATCAGCTGCCGCAATTGATCCTCGATCAACCTGCCGCTGGGCAGGCCGGTGGTTGGATTGGTCAGGCTTTCGTACTTGGCGCGAGCCATAGCGTTTTTGACCCGCAGTTTGAGCTCCTCCAGGTCGAACGGTTTGGTGATATAGTCGTCGGCACCCAACTCTAGCCCGTGGATTTTGTCGGAGCGTTCGTCCTTTTGGGTCAAAAAGATGATGGGGATGTGACTGGTACGCAGACTGCCGCGCAGCTCGCGGCACACGTCGTAGCCATCCATATCCGGCAGCATAATGTCGAGGACGATGATGTGGGGTAGCTGCTGGCGGCACATTTCCAGGGCATCTTCGCCGCGTTGGGCCACCGAGACCTCGTAGCTTTGCGACTGAAAGTAGATGCGCAGCATATTGGAGATGTCGGGGTCATCTTCTACTATTAGCATTCTACCTTGAGACATGTTCCCTCCTTAACTATGAACCGGTTCCTGTGGGAATGCTCGTTGTAATCTTGCTTCCATTGGATTTACAATCACTGTTTTCTATCCGCAGGCAAAAGCCGTGCTTACGAGCCAGGTCAGCGATCTCGCGCACCCGTTCGATCTGCACATCTTTGCCCAGCGAGTAACTTTGGTACCGTCCTTCCAGCGCCAGTATCATCGTCTCCGCCATACAGGCGTAAGCCACGCCGGGAGGAAGGCCAAAATCAAAGCCAAAATCAACCTCTCCCGGCACGTTTACCATCCCGCCGGCGATGACCAGCACGTCGTCCCGCTCCCGCGCCACGCGGGGCGAGACGTCCGGCGGCAGGGCCACGTCGTACACCACGGCGTCCCGCTTGAGGTGCTCCGGCAGGATGACCGGCTGGGCGGCACTGGTGGCGCTCAAGACGATGTCCGCCTGGCGGACGTCCTGGATACGGGTCGAGATGCGCACATTCCGCGTCCCGGCGTCGGCGATCCGGGCCGCCACTTTTTTCAAGCTGGTCTCACGCCGCCCGACCAATATCAATTCCCCCACCAGCGGGGCGACCAGCTTGGCGCAGGCTGAGCCAATGCTGCCCGTCGCTCCGACCACGGCGGCAGTCACCGCCTCCAATCGAAATCCCCTGATCTGCGCAGCCTGCTCCAGTGCTGCGCCGGCGATAGCCACGGTGAGGCTGTGTCCCGTGGTGACGGGAATTTCGATCTGCCGGGCCACTGTTACCCCGCCGTCGCCGATGGCGGACGTAAAAGCTCCCAGCCCTAAAAGGTTGGCTCCCAATTTCTGCGCCAGGCGGCCGGTCTGGACGATTTTTCTATAGACGGCCTGCTGCGGCATGTGTAACATCTGCCGGGCGGTGAACGGGCAGGCCACCAACCAGCCTTCGATCTCTGCCCCCGTGGATTTTGAGCGCACGCCGGTGACGTGTGAAATATAGACCGGCGGCCAGAAACGAGAGAAAAAGTGAATCAGCGCCGTGGGCAATACACGCGCCAACAGCGGGTATTTACGCGCTACGTCCCGTTTAGGGTCAACCGGGTGGATGACGAAGGCAAAGTTGTTCATTGTTCAACGCGGATAGAGCCTGTGGTGCAGGTTTTTGCCTCCCCGGATGGCGAAATGTTCGCTCTCTTCGTAATAAATGTTCCGGTCAATTACCCGTCTTTCGGGTGAGGCGAACAGGATCACGTCCGACTCGATGGCCCGGGCGGGATACACTACCATGCCGGAGCCAATAAAGCAGTTGTGGCCGATGCAACCGCCCACCACCGGCATGCCGGTATCTCCCAGTTCCTCCTGCCCGTGCTCCAATCCCTGCCCTTGCACGGCCCGAATTGGCTTGGGCACCAGGTTGAAATCGGTGAACGTGCTGCCAGCGCCGATAAAAGTCCCCCGCCCGATGCTACAGAATTGCAGGCAGGTGTTTTGCGCCACCATCCCATCCTCCATCATCAAGCTGGCAAAGACGGCGGCCCGGAATGGCAAAAAGCAGCGGTCGGATATCACGCTCCACTGCACTTGGGCTCCCTGCCCAATGCTGACGTTATCTCCGATGATGGAGACATCCACCACCGCCCCAGGGCCAATGTTTACGTTGTTGCCGATATAGGTCGGCCCTTTGACTATGGCAGTGGGGTCAATGCTGCAATTATGGCCCACGTGCAGCACCTCTGATGAGGAATGAAATTGTTTGCGCTCCAACAGGGAGCGCCATAAAATTCGAAGCTGTTTTCCGACCGTCTCGCTCTCCCGGTCCAACCGTGCCCCGTTGGACAATGCTCCAAAGATGACGTTAGCGGTGATGGTATGTACCCAATGTTCGATGGAACAGAATGATTTGGTGGGGACATTATATACCAGGTCCCCTTTTTCGTTCGACATGTGGGTCGGGACGTGATAGTACCCCATCTCGTGCACTGCGGTGTCCATCACCAACGGGCGCACGTTTGGCTCCACCCCGTGCGGAAAGTACCACATATAGGCGACGTACTTGTCCCCCTGGCGGCGGATACCATTTTGCAGGGCCAGAGCGTGAGCGGTGATCGCCCGGTCGTCCAACGCAAATGCGACCCGGCATGCCTTGCCCAACTTGCGGGCGCGGCGGATGAAATCTTGCACAAAAAAGCGGTCAAAGAACAAATTGTCCCGGTACACCAGCGTTTCCACCGGCTGGGGTTCGATCTCGGCGGGCGAATCCACCTCGCGTTCCTCTGTGACGTAAGGAGCCAGGACATCTTTTTGATGGAGCCACAGCGGTTTGTTGAGCACGCGCAGGTCACGAGCCGGCTCATTGAATGGAAATATTTTGCGGCGATCCCGGAGGATAATCTTGCGCATTTGCTTGCTCAATCCAATGGCTGCTTGCCGATCAGGATGGTACACGTAGGATCACCGGCGGCGATGCAGGAGACTTCTTCCACGTAAAAGTTTTTGCCGCCGCTGACCCAGTAGAGCGCTTCCTCCAAGAGGCCAACGGCCAAATGGCAGCAAGGAGAATCGCTCTTGCGTCCCCAGCACGCACCGCACCGTTCCATGATCCAATGATAATGTTGTTCGTCTTCGTCTAACCGTACCAGGTGATCGGTGAATTTGTTGAACACCTGAGCCAATACCTCGAACCCTACCTTGAGCTTCATTCCCAGGGGCAGAATCCGGAAAGTCAAGTCCGCGACGCCCAGCATTGGCCCAAAGTCCTGAATGCCAAGCCTGAAACATGCCCGGCCCGCTCTCAGTGCCAACCCGCGCCCGCCGCGCGGCCCGTACATCTCGTCCAGCGCCTGCAACAGTTGTCCAACATCGTCAAAGCTAAATTCCTGGGCAAAATTGTTCGGCGGGTAATTTCCAATATATTGCTGGAGCCGGGCCAGGTTCAGGATAGCGTTTATTCCGTTGCTGCCCATGACTTGCTCTAATGCCAGGAGGATAATCCGCCCCATTTTGTTAGGGAAAAAGAATTTTTGCGCCTCCTGGTTCGTTACATCTGTCATATCAATACCGGCCCTCGGCCTGGCTAAAGGGTGGTTTTTTACTGCTTTCAAGCCTGGTCAGGCTGGGTATGGTTGAGAAAGTCCCGCAATGCTTGATGGAACCGTTCTGGCTCGTCCAGCATCGGAAAGTGCCCTGAATTCTTGAAATAGTGTACCTGCGCTTGCGGCGTACCCTGCGCCAGCACGTTGCCCTGCTTGGGGTCCACGATCCGGTCAATACTGCCATAGATTCCCAACGTTGGTACTTTTATCTCCTTCAGGCGGGGGCGCAAGTCTGTCTGGCGCAGCGAGGCAATGCTGTAATAAAAGGACTCTAGTGTAGTGCGCGAGACGTCCCGCTCGAACATTTTGTACCAGGTTCTCCAATCCCGCGCGTAAATTGGGGAGAGGAGGCGGACTCCCAGGGGGAACACCTGGTAGAACAGTCCGGCCAGGGAACGGCGTGCGGAGAGCCGCAGAAAGAGGGCCAGCCCATCGCCCACGATGGGAGAACCGACCACTGCTACTTTGCGCACTCGTTCGGGGTGGTCTAACGCCAATCCCAACGAGACGGTGCCGCCCATAGAGTGGCCTATGACGGGAGAGCACTCGATCCCCAG
>CAYNVC010000058.1:5318-10898 GCA_964400615.1 uncultured Anaerolineales bacterium
TGAGAGGAGCTTGCTCAATTCCCAATCGCTCCATGAACTGGTCCACCATCTCGACATAGTCGTGGACTGCAAAGCTATCACCCTGTTTCCCGGATTCACCAAATCCCCAGAAATCGAGTGCATACGTCTTGTGCTGTTGCCCCAGCGATTCCATAGTGCTCAGCCAATGATCCCACGACTCTAGCCAGCCGTGCAACAGGATCACCGGCCGCCCATGTCCATTGGTTTCGTAGTGAACTACTCCTCGGTCAGTAACTATGGAACTCATAAGCGCAACACTCCTGCCAGCCCCGGCGCCAGCTCGGCTGCCAGAGTTTCAGAGGTTTAGATTTATCCAGAATCTGGCGCATGCTCCGTCTAAATCATACCATGAAAGAAAATGGAAATAATTGAGGAATCATTCCAACTTGGTTACAGATCGGGAAACAAATGGCGGTCGAACCGGCCAGGTTGCGCGACTCGTCCGCCCTAAAAGCCATTTGCGCCGCTCGATCCCGCCAGGGTGAGAAACCGGTTCTCAGGCAAAAACCCGGCTTGCTAATTTTCGTCCTCCATCAAGTTGAGGATCGAGTACAAGAGTTCCAGCAAAACTTGTTTGACGCTCTCCGGGTTGGTGGCTACACAGGGCACCATCTTGACTTCCGAGGGGATGTGCAGCGCGATGCGCAGGTCTTCGGGCGCCCAGGCGTCTTCCAGGTCTTGTTTGTTAGCCGCGACGACGTAAGGGACTGGAGCATAAGAACGAAAAGTGTCCAGAATGCTGCGGGCCTCGCGGAATGTTTCTGGCCGCACGCTATCGAGCAGGACGACAAAGCCGAGCATTCCCTCGGCTAGAATTTCCCACATAAAATCAAAGCGGCGTTGACCGGGGGTGCCGAACATGTAGAGCACCAAATCCTGGTCTACGGTGATGCGCCCAAAGTCCATCGCCACGGTAGTCTGATCCTTGACGCGCTCCTCTCTTCTAGAGATCTTTTTTTCGGTCGCGACGACATCAATTTCGCTGATACTTTGAATAAATTCAGTTTTGCCAGCCGAGAACGGCCCCGTCACTACTATTTTGACTGTCTGCATAGCATCGTCCCTCGAAGGCTATCTCTGGAAAAAGTTGATCAAACGCTCGACCACGCCGCGCTTGACGGCCGGACGACGCATAGTCACGGGAGCCTTTCCTGTCGTTTTCGAAGGGGTGGTTTGTGCTCCCTCCGGTTGGATCAGCTCCACCAGGCCGGCCTGCAACAAGCCATATACGATTTTACGGATTTGGAAATCGCTCAGGTTGTTGTACTGAGCGATCTGGCGAATGGTGTTGCGAGGATTGATGAAGGAAACCGCCCGCCATTCCTCCACACTCAGGTTGATATTACGCAGCTGCACGTCAGGCCGATCTGCAAACTTGAGTGCCATATCCAGGTCTGGCAGTTCGTCTTGCAGCCGTTCCCACTCTTTCAGGCGGCGAGTGCCCTCCATGATCACGCTTTCCAGGTCAACCGGAATGGTGATGCGGTCCTCGAACGGTAGGACATTTGCCTCGAAGCGAAAAGTCCCAGATGACCAGGTGAAAATGGGAAAGACGTTGCTCAAGATGTGAGCACGCACGCTTTGTACAATGTCGGCCTGGCTCACGTACCCGGCGTTGATCAGCAACACGCCGAGTTCCTTGTCGCTCTTGGCGTTGGGCTGGGCCTGGATCGTGCGGGCCTGTTCTTCCGTCAACTTGCCGGCCCGGTGGAGCACGACGGCCAGCGGGTCGCCTTTCCCATCCAGCGCGGCATATATCAGCTTGCCCTCCTTGAAGCACAGGCGAGCCTGAGCGTCCCGGGTGTCAATCGCCAGGGTTCCTGTCTTGCGCGCGAGATTGATCAGGTTGAGCAGCTGGGTCGTGCTAAAATCCTGCAGGTTCCCCTTTAGTGCCATACCTACCTCCGCTGTGACTGATTGAGGCCACAGATTTGAACTTGCCAGGTACACTGAACTTGATTATACATTCTCTTGGCGTTCAAGTCAAACATGCAAACGTGCCCTGGTGATTACTTGGCAATGCCGGTTTTCGGAGCAGTACCGGAACGAATTGTGGTAAAAGTGGATAATCCTCATTTGACAGTTGGCGTGATGTGCGGTACTATCGGCAAATCACTCATCTCTGAGGGAGAATATGCAGAACACCGATTCCACATCCAGGAGCGAGCAATTCCAGACCGACCGCGTGATCGTCATCGGCGCGGGCCACGCGATACACGATACCTACACCGCTTTTCTGCCGCCCCTCCTGCCCGAGTTCATCGCCAAACTGTCGCTTTCCAACACCGAGGCCGGGTTGCTGGCGGTTTTTGTGCGCTGGCCCTCGCTCCTGCAACCGTTCATCGGCCACCTGGCCGACCGGGTCAGCCTGCGCTATTTCGTCATTCTGGCTCCCCTGGTGACGGCCACGATGATGAGCCTGCTGGGCATAGCCCCCAATTACGCGGTGCTGGCGTTCTTTTTGCTCATAGTCGGCGTCAGTTCCGCCGGTATGCACGCCGTGGGGCCGGTGATGGCCGGCCGGCTCTCCGGGCGCAATCTGGGCCGGGGGATGGGGTTTTGGATGGTGGGCGGCGAGTTGGGGCGCACGCTGGGGCCGCTCGTGATCGTCACGGCGGTGCAACTGTTGACCTTGGAGGGCACGCCCTGGTTGATGCTGGGCGGCTTTCTGGCCTCGGCTGCCCTCTACGCCCGGCTCAGGGACGTGCCGGGCCGCCCTCCCGACGCGGGAGCAATCCTCCCCTGGCGGCGGGCGCTGCGCGAGATGAGGCCGTTGCTGCTCCCGTTGGCCGGTATCATCGTGGCCCGCTCCTTTCTGAGCGCGGCGATGACTACCTTTCTGCCCACTTTTCTGCGCCAGGAAGGGGCCGACCTGTGGTTCGCCGGGGCCTCGCTCTCGCTCCTGGAGGCGGCCGGCGTGGTCGGGGCGCTGTTGGGCGGCTCGCTCAGCGACCGGCTGGGGCGGAAGGTGGTTCTCTTTGTCTCTATGGCGGCGACGCCGCTGCTCATGTTCCTGTTCCTGCAAGCGGACGGTTGGGCCAGGTTCCCGCTTTTGCTGGCGTTGGGCTTTACCTTGCTCTCGGTCTCGCCGGTCGTGATGGCCCTGGTGCAGGAGAGCTTTCCGGAGAACCGGGCGCTGGCTAACGGAGTCTACATGGCGCTCAGCTTTGTCCTCAGTTCGGGCGTGGTGGTGACGTTGGGCGGGTTGGGAGATTGGTTGGGGTTGCGCCCGGCGTTCGTCGCCAGCGGGATGATCGCGTTGCTGGGGCTGCCGTTGATAGCTTTTTTGCCCCGGCCGGGTGGGGCGGCGACCGCGTAACTCGTCAGCGAGCGATGCGTTGCCAGCCGATCTTGATCAGCGCCACCCCGGTGCGTTCATAGTACTCCACCTGTACCTGGTGTATTCCCCCATCCAGCCACATGGTCCCGCTGCGGTGGCCGCGCATTGGCCGCCAGGAGCTGATCAGCAGCCGACCGTCCACCCATAGCCGCACGCCATCGTCGCTGTAGGTGGTAAAGCGGTAAACGCCAGAGTCGAGATGCAGAGACTGTGTCCAGCGGGCGGAAAAGTAATTTACCGGTACGTCGTCTCCGGGCGAGCGCCAACCCCAGTTGTGATCCAGCGTCGTCTCGGTGCGGGTCAGCACCGGTTCGCCCCGCAGCCCGGTGTTGGCAAAATAGGCTGCTGCCCACTTGCCAGGAGTTGCCGTGATTCCCGCCGCCGGAGCCGGATTCGGGGATTGGTGCGCCGGGGTTGCTGGTTGGAAAGATGGGGGTGAGTTATCCTCCGTGCCGTTCTCCCACCAGAAATGCACGCGGGCGCTGCCGGTGTGCTCGTAATACTCTAGTTTGACCGTGTGCGGGCCGGACAGGTGGACGCCGTCCACATAGTGCAGCTCGTAATCCATATCCTGCCATTTGTCAATGATGATGGACTGGTCGAGCCACAGCCGTGCGCCGTCGTCGGCTCGCAGGGCAAAGCGATAGTAGCCGGGGGCGAAATTCACCGTGCGGCTCCAGCGGACGGAAAAATTGTCGTCCGGCATCCAGCTCACCGGCGGCCCGGTTCCCCAGTCGAAATTGATCTCGGCGTCGTCCCGCTCCAGCGCCGGCCCGCCGACCATGTCGCGGTTGTCGAAATACTCGCCGTGCCAGGCGGCGAACGGCTCACGCGCTTTCCACCAGACGTGGGCGCTGGCGTTCCCGGCGTGCTCATAGTATTCGACCGTGATGGTGTGTTGGCCGTCCGCCAGTGATACGTCGCCGGTGTACGTCTTGGGCAGCGAGTTATCCTTCCATCCGTCCACCACCAACCTGCCATCCACCCAGACGCGCGCTCCGTCGTCACAACTGGCGAGGAAACGATAGTCGCCGGAGGGGAAATCCAGCGTGCGGGTCCACCGCACGGAAAAGTTGTCTGGTGTGACGGCGGGATCGGGGCTGCCGGTGGCCCAGTCGAAATCAATCGCCTTGTCGTCGCGCGTCAGAACCAGCGGGCAATTCATATCGCGGCAGTTGAAATATTCGCCGCGCCAGGTCGCACCGCCTACCACCCGTTGCCAGCCGATGCTCATAGTTGCTGCCCCGGTGTGATCATAGTACTCGACCCGGACGTGGTAGGTTCCGGTGGCGATATAGTGGTCCACGTCGAGCGGCTCGGCCCAACGGTCGCGCCACTCGTCAACCACCAGCTCGTCCCCCACCCAGACGCGCACGCCGTCGTCCGCCAGCACGTGGAAGCGGTACGTTCCACCGGCGAACCACTCGTCCCGCTGCCAGCGGATGGAAAAGTTGTCGTTGGGCAGGCCGGGGGCCGGGCTGCCAGTGCCCCAGCTAAAGTTGATGGCGTCGTCCTGGCGGCTGAGGGCGGGGGCACCGCCGAGGTTGGGGTTGGCGAAATAGTTGGCCTGCCAGGGACCGGGCGCAGCGGCTGCGGTGGTGTACACGCCGGACAGCAGAGCGGTCATGGCGGCCAAGAGAAAACCGGTCAGAACCAAATATCTTTTCATCGCTGTACCTCCCATTAGTTTACCCGGCGGTCGTTGCCGGGTGATAATGGACGTGAACTCGACGCATATATTCTATCTGCTCCATCAACGTTCGCTCGACCTGGGTGGCGATCTCGTCGCCTGCGGCCACGCTCAGCGAGCCGTCAACGCCGATGGTCACGTTGACCACCAGGTATGGCCCAAAGCGGTGGGCTTTGACGTCCTCGACCTGCAACACGCCGGGGATGGGGGTCAGCAACTCGACGATCTGCCGTCCCAGTGCCCGGCCTGGCAGGGTGTCCATCAAATCGGCGGTCGAGTCGCGCAGTATCTCGATTCCCGTGCGCAGGATGATCAGTGCCACCAGCGCCCCGGTCAGCGGGTCCACCCAGGGGTAGCCTCTGCGGCCAAAAAAGATGCCGGCGGTGGCTGCCAGGGCGGAGAACACGTCGTTGCGATGATCGTAGGCCAGCGCCAGCACGGCCGCGTTCTGCGTCTGGCGGCTCACTCGCTGTGTCCAGACCGTCAGCCCCAGTTTGAGCGCTACGGTGAGCAGCGCCGCCCACAGAGC
>CAYNVC010000059.1:0-10892 GCA_964400615.1 uncultured Anaerolineales bacterium
AAATGAAAACAATCGATCTACGCAGCGACACGGTGACGCAGCCGACCCCGGAGATGCGGGAGGCGATGTACCGGGCCGAGGTGGGCGACGACGTGTTTGGCGAAGACCCCACGGTCAACCGGCTGGAGGAGATGGCGGCGCAGCGGATGGGGAAGGAGGCGGCGCTGCTGGTCGCCAGCGGCACGATGGGGAACCTGGTGGCCCTGCTCACCCACTGCGGGCGGGGCGACGAGGTGATCCTGGGAGATCGCAGCCACACCTTTCTCTTTGAGCAGGGCGGCATGGCGGCGCTGGGGGGAATCGTCCCCCATACCATCCCCAATCAACCGGATGGCACGCTGCGCCTGGCGGACATCGAAGGGGCAATCCGTGGGGATAACGTCCACTTTCCCCGCACCCGATTGGTCTGTTTGGAAAACACGCACAACATGTGCGACGGCACGCCGTTGGCGGTCGAGTACGTGGCGCAGGCGGCGCACCTGGCCCACGAGCATGGCCTGCCGGTTCACCTGGACGGAGCGCGCGTCTTTAACGCTGCCGCCGCCCTGGGAGTGGACGTGCAGGAGGTGGTGCGGGACGTGGACTCGGTGATGTTTTGTCTTTCCAAAGGATTGTGTGCCCCGGTTGGCTCCGTCCTGTGCGGCGACGCCGATTTCATCGCCGAGGCCCAAAGAGCACGCAAGATCGTGGGGGGCGGGATGCGGCAGGCGGGCGTATTGGCGGCGGCGGGCATAGTCGCGCTGGAGCAGATAGCCCCCCGCCTGGCCGAGGATCACGTCCGCGCCCGGCGGCTAGCGGACGGGCTGGCCGAGATACCGGGGATCGAGGTCGCGCCCGTGACGACGAACATCCTCTATTTTGGGCTGACCGGGGAGGCCACCCGGACGCAGGATGAGGTGGTGGACGGGTTGAGGGAACGGGGGGTGCTGCTCCTGGGCCGGTTGGAAGGTCGCTTCCGGGCGGTGACGCACTATTGGATCACGGACGAGGACATCGAGTACACCCTTGGGGCGATGCGGGAGGTTATGGCTCGAGCGTAGCCAGTGCGCCGGTCGAGATGAGTTGTGGCTCGCGCCCCGTGCCCGGTAATTCTCGCAGGACGCCCTCTGCGAGCAGCGCACCGATTGTGCGCTCCATCTCCCCCGCAGTCCATTTGAACACGTGGAACACCTTGCCGATCATCCTGCGGTCCGCTGCGACCACGGCGGCGAGGTATTTTGACACCAACTCGCGCCGGGCCTGGCTGCGCCGTATGCGCCGGGCCTGCTGCGGCAGATCGGGAAAATGCCGGGGCAGAATTTCGTAGACGAAGGCGTATCGCCACGCCCCGGCCTCGGCCACGCCAACGGGCAGTATCTTTAACCCCACCTGCAACTCTACCAGCGCCCGCTCAAAGCGGGATTTGGCGCTTGCGGCGCTCAGACGTGCCTCGTGCCGCAGGCTGACCGTGTCCAGCGGGCCATTTGCCAGAATCGCCTCGTAGATTGCCTTTGCCTCGGCCGTCATCTTGCCGTCCTCGTATTCGGCCAGGTAATCGGTCAACGCGCCAAAATTGCTGCTGAGGGCGTAGAAATACGGCAAATAGTCCAGCGAGATCAGCGTGGCACGCCGGCGGAGCAGTTTGCCATAGTACCACCACTTTTTACCCAGTGCGCCGTCTTTCCAGCCCCAGCACTTGCCGAGGTCGGGGTCTCCGTGCTCCAGCGGCACGGGGCGCTCACGCCCGGCGATGGCGTGAAAGAGGTTGGGCGTCTCGATTCCCTTGAGCGGCCAAAAGTGGCAAAAGCCGACCTCCTCGACAAAGGCCCGCGCATCGGCGACGGTGCGCAGCCGCCGCTCAGGGGTGCGGTGATAGTTGTACTCGCGGGCGCTGAGAATCGAGACCAAAGCCGTTCAGACGTTGAACCGGATATTGAGGATGTCACCATCCTGCACCGCGTAATCGCGTCCCTCCAGGCGGACGCGCCCCTGCTTGCGGGCCTCGGCCATAGATCCGGCGGCGATCAGGTCGTCGTAGCTCACCGTCTCGGCGCGGATGAATCCCCGCGCCAGGTCAGAGTGGATTGCGCCGGCGGCCTCGACCGCGCTGGCCCCCTGTGGAATGGTCCAGGCACGCACCTCGTCCTCACCGACGGTGAAGAAGGATTGCAAGCCGAGCAGTTCATAGCTCGTGCGGATCATCCGGTTCAACCCCGGCTCCTCGATGCCGTACCCGGTCAGGAACAGTTCCGCTTCGTCCGGGGGCAGGGCGGCGATCTCCATCTCTAACGCGCCGCGCAGGCAGGTGACGGCGGAGCGACGATGGGGATAACTCAGGTACGTCTGGGGGTCGTCGTCCCCCTCGTCCCCCACGTTGAGCACGACCAGGACGGGTTTGGCGCTGAGAAACTGGTAGCCGCGCAGCCGCTTTTCCTCGGCCGGGGTCAGGGGCAGGTCGCGGATGGGGGTTTCCTGCTCCAGGGTTTCCTTGACCCGCGCCAGCAGGGCCAGGTCAATCTGGTCGTTTTGGCGTTCGGGGTAAGCCCCCTTGCGGGAGAGGTCGTGCTCCAACCGCTCCATACGCCGTTCCACGATCAGCAGGTCGGAAAAGATGAATTCAAAATCCAGAGCGGCCAGGTCGCGGGCCGGGGCGACCGGGCCGTCGGGGTGAGGTACGTGCTCGTCCTCGAAGGCGCGTACCACGTGCAACAGGGCGTCGTTCTGGGAGATGGCGTTGAGCAGCGGGCCGCTCAGCCCTCCCTCGCGCCCGATGCCGATGCGCAACCCGGCGATGTCGTTGTACTGAATCTGCGCACAAGTCGTCTTGCGGGGGTGAAACATCTCGCTCAACCGGGCTACGCGGGGATCGGGGACGGCGACCGTGGCGGTGTGCGTCTCCACCTGCCCGGTGCTGTAGGCGGTCGTTTCGACCTGGCTGTGGGTCAGGGCGTTGAATATGGTGGTCTTGGTGCTGTTGGGCAACCCAACGATGCCGATTTGCATACGCACCTCTCAGGGCACAATGTTGAGCGTGACGGGCAGGATGACATAGTCGTTGCCCATCTCGGTCGGCGCACGGGCGCTGGGATTGGCGGGGTCGTACATACCGACCACTATCGTCGCCGGGCCGGTGTAAGCAGCGTCGTGAAAAGACATCGGGTGGGTATCTACGATGGTCTCCCCCGCAGTCCACCCCGTGGTAGGTCTGGCCCCGGCGGCGGGGGAGCCGTCGTGCTGGGCGATGAGATGGCCGTCCTCCGCCAAAAGGTGGGTAAACACCAGGTAATCCAGTGGACTGGTTCCCTCCAGCGCCTGCCATTGGAGGGTCAACATCAGCGGCTGCGCCGTGGTGATCTCGCTGCCCGGCAGGCCGTAACTGAGCAGCCTGGCAAAGTTGCTGAAACGGACGTTCACCTCGCCCGTCACGGCCAGATCGGGCATGGTGGGTGATTCGGGGGTCGGGGTCTCGGTCGGCCCTGGTTGAGTGGGTGTTGTCGCCTGGTCACTCGCGGGGGTAAAAGTCGGCACCGAGACGGAGGTGGTCGGGCTGGGGGCGGGTGTGGAAGTGGGTGTGGTCAGCTCCAGTCCGGCCTCCAACGTGGGGGTCGGGGGCAGAGGGCCTAGATCCAAATTGGGAAAGATAAACGTGGCGGCGGCGAAAATGACCGCTCCAATGACGACGAAAACCAGGGCCATCGCCCAGGCCCGCACGACCCGCGCAGCGGCTATATCGTGCTCGAGAATGAATTGAGCCATGTTCCTGGCCCGTTGAGCGGATAGCGCCCGCGCCACATAGATGATGAAACCCAGAGCGCACAGGGGATAGAGAACCCAGGTATATTCGATCAGCCATCGTATGAGAATTGTCATCGTGGTTCCCTCTGCCGCAAATAAATCAGAGTGACGCGAACAATTTTATAGCGTCCTCAACACGCCACGCACGATAGACTCCAACCTGGGGGCCAAAACCCGCCCGGTCTCGAGCACTTGCTGGTGGTTCGCCTGCACCGGCGGCGCACCTGGGAGCGCAGCGACGTTGCTGATGCCGGAAAGCCCCAGTACCCGCGTGCCGCCGTGCCGGGCGACTGTCACCTCCGGCACGGTGGACATGCCGACCGCATCCGCCCCGATCAGGCGCAGAAATCGCAGGTCGGACGGGGTCTCAAAGCTGGGGCCGGCCAGGCAGATGTACACCCCCTCCCGCAGCGTTATCCCGGCCTCGTCCGCCGCCTGCCGGGCGAGCGCCCGCAGGTGAGAGTCGTAGGGCGCGGACATATCTGGGAAGCGGGGGCCAAATTCGTCCAGGTTGGGGCCGCGCAAGGGGTTCAAGCCGCTCATCCCAATCAAGTTGACGTGGTCGTTGATCAGCATCACGTCCCCTGGGCTGAACTCGGGATCCAGCCCGCCGGCTGCATTGGTGACGATCAGGGTCTCGATTCCCATCACCTGCATCACCCGCACCGGAAAAGTGACCTGGGCCATCGAGTACCCCTCGTAGTAATGCACGCGCCCCTGCATCACCATCACGGTCTGGCCCTCCAATTGACCGATGACCAATTGTCCGGCGTGCCCCTCCACGGTCGAGACGGGAAAATGGGGAATATCCCGGTAGGGGATGGTGACGCTGCCCGTCACGCTCTCGGCCAGCGCGTTCAGCCCCGATCCGAGGATCAGGCCGACCGTGGGTTCGAGTTGGGTGCGCGTGCGTATTGCGGCGGCGGCGGTCTCAAAGTGGGAGTGGGAAAAAAATTCGGGCATACCGTTCTCCTCCGGCGCTAGATTCTATCCAACAATTGCCGTTTCTTGGCCTCGAACTCGGCGGTGGTGATGGAGCCTTTCTGGCGCAACTCGTCCAGTTCGGCGATCAAATCCGTAATGTCTCCACCGGGTTCTTGGGGAGCGGCCCGGTCAGGTGAATCTTTTTGGGCCAGCAAGGCTTTTTTGAACCCGATTGGGTCGGCGAGGCGGCGAAAGATGTCAATGCCGCTTTCGGAGCCGCTGATGACCTCCACGCTGCCGAAATCGAGCATCCGGCCCAGCGCCGATTGCTCCATCACGATGTCGTTGATCTTGGTCAGCAGCGTATCCGAGACGCGCTTGTTGAACGTCCCGGTAATCTGGATCAGGCGCAGGTCGGTGATGATGTATTGCCTGTTCCACCAATTCCAGATCCGGAGCGCCAGATGGGCCAGGGGTGCGACCAACAACAAGAGTCCCAGCCACGGCCAGGGTGGAGCGAGCAGGACGCCCAACGTCACCAATCCCACGATGACGATACCGACGGCCAAATCAACCAGGGTTGTGAGCAGCAACACGATCCAGTGGTCACGGGCGATCAGTACCACGTGCTCGTCGTTCGAGAGCAACTTGTTGGCATAATTCATGACTTGCCTCCCCGGTGCAAACTCGTGCAATGATTACGCTCGCGGGTGAGCCTGGTCAAAAGTCTCCCGCTTGCGCCGATCCGAGACCTCGGTGTATATCTGCGTGCTAGAGATGCTGGCGTGCCCCAGCAAGTGTTGAACCTGGCGCAGTCCCGCTCCCCCGTCGAGCAGGTGGGTGGCGAACGAGTGGCGCAACGTGTGCGGTGTCACCTGCGCGGCGAGTCCGGCGGCGGCGGCGTATTTTTTGATGATCAGCCACAATCCTTGCCGGGTCAGGGGCCGGCCGTGTTGGTTGAGGAACAATGCTTTTTCGTCCGCCGCCCGCAGCAGCTTGCCCCGGCCCGATTCGATATAAGCGGACAGTGCCAGACGCGCCCGCTCGTGCAGCGGCAGGATGCGCTCTTTGTTCCCTTTGCCTATGCAGCGCACCGTCCCGGCGGTCAGGTCCACCGCGTCCACCCGGAGGTTGACGATCTCGCTGGCCCGCATACCGGTCGCGTACATCATCTCCAGCAGGGCAGCGTCGCGCAACGCGGCCGGTGTATCTGATTTGGCCGGTTCCGCCAACAGGCGGGCCACGTTTTCCGCGCTCAAGGGGTGCGGAAGGCGTCTGTCCACGTGGGGCAAATCCAGTGCCGCCATGGGGTCGTCGGGGAGCAAGCCGTCTGTCACCAGAAAATGAAAAAACGATTTCAGGGTTGCGACCTTGCGGGCCACGGTCGCCGAGGCATATTCGCGCTGATTGAGGTCGAGGACATAGTCCAGAATGTGAGCGCGGCCCACCTCTTGCCAGGAGTGAACGTGATTGCTTTGCAGATAGGTCAGGAATTGGGCCAGGTCGTTGCGGTAGGCGGCGACGGTGTGCACCGAGCGCCCTTTTTCCAGGGCAATGGACTGGAGAAATTCTTTTATCTTGGTTTGCATACGATTCGCCGCCGGTATCTCCTGGCTGCCGTTAGTGTTACACGCGCGGTGGATTATAGCATGCTTTGGTGTAAATTCAACAGTGCGGTATGGCCCGGAATTGCCTGTAGTCAGCCGAAAGCGTGACGATTTGCCAATTTGGGCCACGCCGATCAGGGGAAGAGAGGCCAGAGGTAGGGCGTCACCAACAGCACTACCACCAGTATCAGCAGGGTGAGCGGCGCTCCCACTCTGGCATAGTCGGAAAAGCGATAGCCCCCCGGCCCCATGATCAGCACGTTGGCCGGATGACCGACGGGGAGCAGGAAACTCGCCGAGGTGGCAAACGCTACCACCATCGCCGTGGCGTAGGGGGAAATTCCCATCCGGGAGGCGACGTTGAACGCGATGGGCATCATCAGCACGGCCACGGCGTGGGTCGGGACGATCTGGGCGGTCAGGGCAATCACGACGAACAGCCCGGCGAGGACTGCCAGCGGCCCCATCTCTCCTATCGCGGTCAGCATGCTCTCCGCCAACAGACGCGCGGCCCCGCTGTGCTCCAGGGCAATGCTCAGGGGCAACATGCCGGCGATGAGGAAGACGACCCTCCACTTGATGAAACGGTACGCCTCGTCCATACTGAGGCAGCCGGTCAGGACCATCGCCACGGCCCCCGTGACGGCGGCGACGGGGATGGCGATCCACTTGAGCGCGGCGCTCAGCAGCACCCCGGCCATCAACGCCACTGCCAGCCCCGCTTTGGAGCGCCGTTGGGTCGGTTGGATCTCGGTGGTCAGGAGCAAAAAATCCGGTTCGCGGCTCAAGAGTTTCAATTTCTCGCGGGGGCCGTAGAGCAAGAGGGCATCCCCAAATCGCAGCGCCACGTCTCGCAGGTCCGAGTGCAGGCTCTTTCCCTGACGCCAGATAGCCAGCACGCTCAGGCCATACTTTTCACGAAAGCTGATCTGGCGCAGTGTTTTGCCGGACAGGGTGGTGTGCGGAGAGAGGGCCGCTTCCACCATGCCGATCCGTTCCGATTCCAGGGCGATCTCCAAATCGGCCAACTCGGGCGGCAGCCCGCACTCGATTTCCAGGCTCTGTAACCCCTGCATAACGTCCAGGCCGTGTGTCTGTCCTTCGATCAGCAGCACGTCCCCGGCCAGAATCCGCTCGTCCGGCCCTGGGGCCAACTCGGACGCACCGCCGCGCACAATGCCCAACACGGTCAGGCCAAAAGCGTCCCCCAGGCGGCTTTCGGTCAGCGTCTTGCCGGCCAGGGACGAGTTTTCCGGCACGCGGGCGGTGAACAGACGCTCGCACAAGTTATAGTGTCCGGGCGGCCCGGCAATGGGTAGGATGAGGTCGGGGTTGTCTTTGAGCGCCTCGATCTGGGGACGAGCGCCCTGGCACAAGAGTTTGTCGCCGGGGCGCAGCGGCGTATCCTGGAGGTTGGTTCGTTTCAGCGCGTCGCCGCGCCGCAGGGCCAGGATGTTGACCCCCAAGTGATTGCGGAGGTTGATCTGGCGCAATGTCCGCCCCGCAAGCTCGGAACGGGGTGATATTTCGGCCTCGACGACCTCTGTTTCGGCCGAGGTGAGGGCCTCGACGGCCACCTCAGCCGCCTCGACGGTCAGATTGGGTTGTTTCCCCAACTCGACCAGACGGCGGCTGCGTCCCTCGATCAGCAACCTGTCGCCTGCTTCTATCACGTGTGCCAGCCCCGGCGACAGGATGGAGCGGCCATTGCGGAGGATGAGGACGACGTTGAGGCCCAATGCTGCGCCCAGGCGGCTTTCGGCCAGCGTCTTGCCGGCCAGGGCTGAGCCGTGCGGCACGCGCACGACGAACAGCCGTGCCCGCAGGTCGTAGAATTGTCCCAAGTCCTCCACGTCCCAATCGGGCGGCGACTGCGCCAGTTTCCGATCCGGCAGCAGACGCCGCCCCAACAGAACCATGTAGGCCACCCCGGTCAACATCACGGTCAGGCCAAGCGGCGTATAGTCGAACATCCGGAAGGGGGAGAGTCCATAAGCGTTCAGGGCCATGCTGACCAGCAAGTTGGGTGGAGTGCCGATGAGGGTGTTCAGTCCGCCCAGGAGTGAGCCGAAGGCGAGGGGGATCAAGAGTTTGGAGGGGGGATGGCGTGTGCGCCGGGCAATGTCCACCACCACCGGCAGCAGCATTGCCGTGACGGCGACGTTGTTCATAAAGGCCGAAAGTGCGCCGCCGAGCAGCATGATCGTCATCACCAGACGCCACTCGCTATCACCTGCCAGGCGCAGCACCTGGCGACCGATCATGTTTGCCACGCCGGTAACTGATAGGCCACCGCTGAGAATGAACATCGCCCAGACGGTGACGACGGCGGGGCTGCTAAAGCCGGAAAGCGCCTCGGCCGGAGTCACCAGGCCCGTCAGCGCCAGGGCGACCAGCACTAACAGGGCCACCGCGTCCACGCGCAGCCGCTCTGTGATAAAGAGCAGGACTGCGCCGATGAGGATGGTCAGCGTGAGGATGATTTCAGTGGACATTGGTCTTGCAAGCTGCCGTTTTGGCTGGCTCGATTTTATCACACCTTGCGGTGCATGCCAACCTGTTACGGAGCTAGCGCAAAGCTAAAATTAGGGTTATAATATCATCAACCTTGTATGGAGCGATGACATAGTGCGCTATTTGATTATATCTGACGTTCACGCCAATCTGACGGCCCTGGAGACGGTGTTGGCCGACGCCGCCGAGTTCGACGAGATCTGGTGTCTGGGCGACCTGGTGGGATACGGCCCCAATCCCAACGAGTGCGTCGAGCGCATCCGAGAGTTTGACCACATCAGCCTGGCAGGCAACCACGATTGGGCCGCGTTGGGCAGGCTGGATCTGAGCAGTTTCAACGCCGATGCCCGTACAGCCAGTATGTGGACGCAGACGGCGCTTTCGCCGGAGGCCCGCGAGTACCTGCGCAGTCTGCCGACCCACGTGGAAAAAGATGGCTTTTGCATGGCCCACGCCAGTCCACGCGAGCCGATTTGGGAGTACATACTCGATTCCAACCAGGCTTATGCCAACCTGGAATATTTTTCCGCCTCCACGTGCCTGGTTGGGCACACCCACATCCCGATCGTCTTTGAGGTAGACGAGCAGCGGCGGCGGTGCGAGACGAGAATCCCCCCCTTCCCCGACCCGCTGACGCTCGGCAGCCACCGGATGATCATCAACCCCGGCAGCGTCGGTCAGCCCCGCGACGGCGATCCCCGCGCCAGCTACGCGACGCTCGACTCGGACACGATGACCTGGGAATTCCACCGCGTCACCTACCCGGTCGAGATCACTCAAGAACGGATGCGTGCCCGGGGCCTTCCGCGCCGCCTGGTCGAACGGCTGGAATTGGGGCGCTGACGGGGGAACCTTTCACCGCCCGGCAACGTCCAGAGGACGATGACTTTTTTAAGGAGGGAATACAATGAGTAAAAAAGTTGTGTACGCTGCCATCGTCTCTGTTCTAATGTTGACCGTCGCGGGTTGTAGCTACGCCGCCAGACCCGAAACGTTGGGTGTGATCGAACAGCCTCCGGGTGAGAGAGATTTCGCTCCCGGCGAACCGGTCCCCGAAGCGGCCACCGGATACGCCGCCGATTATTCCACCGTCGAGCGGCTCATCATCCGCACCGGCTCGCTCAGCCTGGTAGTGCCGGATACCGAGGTTGCCCTGGACGAAATCAGCCGGGTGGTGGACGACCTGGATGGTTACATCGTCGAATCGAGCACTTACAAGTACCAGGAAGGGTTGCAGGCCAGCGTCACGCTGCGCGTCCCGGCCGCAAGTTTCGACGTTGCCCTGGAGCGCATCCGCGCCCTGGCGACCGAGGTGCGGAGCGAGAGTATTTCTGGGCAGGACGTGACCGAGGAGTACGTGGATTTGCAATCCCGCCTCCGTCACCTGGAGGCGACCGAGGAGCAGTTGCTCAAATTTATGGACCAGGCCGAGGATACCGAGGCCGCCATGTCCGTCTACGAGCAGCTAGAGATCATCCAGGGCGAGATCGAGCAGGTCAAGGGAAGGATACAGTATCTGGAGCAGTCGGCGGCTATGGCGACGCTCAGCCTGGACATCACGCCCGACTCATTGGCTCAGCCCATCCAGATCGGCGGATGGCATCCAGAGGGCACGTTGCGCAATGCGTTTCAGACCCTGGTTCGGGTGCTGCAATTTCTGGTGGACGCGCTCATCGTCATCATCGTGCTCGTCATCCCGGCGGCGCTTGCAGTGCTCGCCCCCATAGTAGGATTGTTCTTGTTGGTGCGCTCCATCGTGCGTCGCCGTCGTGCCCGTAAGGCAATCCGGGCCTAGATAGCGCGGCATGTTCAAAGAGGCTCCCCAGGCGGGGAGCCTCTTTTTTGTTGGCGTGGTCTTGTTCCAACGATCGAGGTGGGCCGGGAAGGACTCGAACCTTCGAAGGCATAGCCAGCGGATTTACAGTCCGCCCCCTTTGCCGCTCGGGACACCGACCCAGGTGATTCGAGATTTGTTATGGTGCTAACGAGCCAATCAACCTAGCCGGCGATGGGGTTCGAACCCATGACCTACTGATTACAAGTCAGTTGCTCTTCCGCCTGAGCTACGCCGGC
>CAYNVC010000060.1:0-10859 GCA_964400615.1 uncultured Anaerolineales bacterium
TGACGCTGAACCCCTGCCCGTTGCCCAGGTTGTAGGTGCGGCTGCCCTCGTCGAGCGCCCGCAGGGCCAGGATGTGCGCCTGCGCCAGATCGGTGACGTGGACGTAATCGCGCACGCAAGTGCCATCACGGGTGGGGTAATCGCTGCCAAAGATGGTGATGCGCTCCCGCTGCCCCAGCGCCACCTGTAAGACGAGCGGGATGAGGTGCGTCTCCGGGTCGTGGGCTTCCCCCCGCTCGCCGCTGGGCGAGGCTCCGGCGGCGTTGAAATAGCGCAGCGCGGCGTAGCGCATTCCCATCGTGCGATCCAGCCAGTAGAGGACGCGCTCCAAAATGCGCTTGGATTCCCCATACGGGCTGCCGGGGACAATTCGCTCCTCCTCGTCAATCGGCATTCGCTCCGGGTCGTCGAACAGATTGGCGGTGGAGGAGAGGATAAAGCGGCGCACGCCGTGGGCGGTCGCCTCCCGCAGCAAGTTCAGCCCGTTGGTGACGTTATCACCAATGTACATAAAGGGGTGTTCCATAGATTCCCCCACCAGCGTATAGGAGGCAAAGTGCATCACCGCCTCGATCTCGTGGGTCTCGAACAGGGCGCGGACGGTGGCCCGGTCGGACAGGTCTCCCTGGACAAAAGTGGCCGCCGGGTGGACGGCGGCCCGGTGGCCGTAGTAGAGGTTATCAAAGACGACGACCGAATCGCCGTGCTCGACCAATTCCTCGGTGACGATGCTGCCGATGTAGCCGGCGCCCCCGGTGACGAGAATGTTCATACGTTTACCTCCTCGGTGTTGTGCAGATATTGGTCAATCAGCGCCACACTGCGCTCGTACCCGGCCTGGTGGAATGATTGCAGCGCCCCTCGGGGGACGCGGCTGAACACCCGTTCCTCCATCTGGCGGGGCGAGTTCAGCACCGCCTCCATCTCCGCCGCCGGTATCCCCATGCGCCGCGCAAAGATTTGGGCCGTTTCCACACTGTGGGCCGGGCCGAGCTGCTCGACCAGCCAGTCGCGCCACGCCCGCAGGTGCGCGTCGGTGACGAACGGCAACCAACCCTGGGGCGTAGCCGTTCCCATCTCCTCGGCTGCGCTGCCCTCGATGTGACGTTGGTCGCCGGCGTCCAGCCAGGTGCGCAGGACGTTGTGCAAGAACAGCCGTTCGCGCAGCGGCCCCCACTCTGGTCGCATAAAGTAGGGCAGGAACACGTCGTCGAGCCACAGCTCGTCCAGCAGCAGGTGGGCGATGTATCCGGCGACGAAAGCGGCCTGCTCCGCCGGAAGCGTTCCCGCGTGGGCCAACTGTGGGCAGGCGGCGAACAGCGCCTCGTGGGCCGGGCGGGCGGCGGTGGCGCGTGGAATAGTGTAAAAGTGGGTCTCCTCCCGCCCCTGCCCGCTGATGGTCTGCACGTCGGGCGCGGTGTGGCCCAGGAGAAAAGGGCCGCGCTGCCGGTTCAGCAGGCGGCGGACGGCCGGCGAAAGGTCGCCTCTGCGCAGTATTTCCAGGGCCAAAGCCAGGTGCATCACCGGAGTGGGCATAGCGGGGCCTATTTTACACCGGAAGGAACGAGTTGGCTAGTTGCCGCCGGGTGCAATTATGCTCTTTTTGAGGTATAATGTGAGCGTGGAGGTGAGCAAATGAGAAAAAAGACGCGCGTCGTGATGGCGGCCCTGTACCTGGTGCTGATTTTGGTCTCCAACACGTCAGCCCAGGCCGGAGGGCAGGTCTACGTGTTGACCGTGGACACGGCGATCTCGAACGCGACCGCCGATTACCTCGACCGGGCCATCGAGTCGGCCGGGCGGGCGGGCGCTGAGGCGGTGGTCATCTTGCTCAACACCCCCGGCGGCGACCTCACTGCCACACTCAAGATCATGGAGACCCTGGAAAACGCGCCGGTCCCGGTCATCGTCTACATCTGGCCGCGCGGCGGGATGGCCGCCTCGGCCGGGATGATGATCACGCTGGCGGCTTCGGGAGCGGCGATGGCCCCCCATACGACCATCGGCGCGGCCCACCCGGTGAACCTCGGCGACACAGAGTCGGATAGCGCCATGCTGGAAAAAGTCACCAACGTGATGGTGGAACATGTCGGCCTCTTTGCCGCGCGGCGCGGGCAGGAGGCAGCCGATTGGGCCGAACGGGCCATCCGCGAGAGCGAAACCGCCAGCGAGCAGGAGGCGTTGAGACTGCGGGTGATCGACCTGATTGCCGACGACCTGGGCGACCTGCTGACCCAGTTCGACGGGCGCACCGTCCCTCTGGGTGTGGACAAGGTGACGTTGCACACGGCCGGCGCTGTGGTGCGCGAGATGCCGATGTCACCAATCGAGCAAGTGTTGAGCGTGCTGATAAACCCCAACATCGCTTTTCTCCTCCTGATGGCCGGTATCCAGCTCATATTTATCGAACTTTCGGCCCCCGGCGGGTGGGTGGCCGGGTTCCTGGGGACGCTCTGCCTGGCGCTGGCCGCCTACGCCATGCGCGTCCTGCCGCTCAACTGGCTGGGCCTGTTGTTGATCGGTGTGTCGTTCGTCCTCTTTATCCTCGATTTCAAGACCCCCGGTGTGCAGGCGTTCAGCGTCGTTGGGGTGGGCGTGCTCATCGCCGGGGCGCTGGTGCTGTTCAACGGCCCAGGGATCTCTCCATACGGCAAGGTTTCGGTCCCGCTGGTGGCGGCGACCGGGTTGGCGTTTGGGGCCTTTTCCATCTTTATCGCCGCCAAAGGGCTGCGTGCCCAAAAGATGCGCCCGGCCACCGGCCCGGAATCGCTGCCTGGCCGGACGGGCGTCGTCCGCGCACCGCTCGACCCCGACGGGACGGTGTGGGTCGAAGGGGAGGTGTGGACGGCGAGCAGTGCTTCCGGCAATGCCATCCCCGCCGGCGAAGCGGTCGAGGTCGTCGCCGTGGAGGGGCTGCGGCTGCGCGTGCGCCCCGTCGCGGGGGTAGAGGAGACAGCGGCGGAATATTGACCTGGGGGCGAAATTCGTGTATATTTAAGGGCGTGTGATAGGAGGACACCGTGGCCCAAGAGCGCGTACTGGTGATAGAAGATAGCGCCGAGACCCAACAACTGTTGGCGGAATTGGTGCTCGAACCGCATGGCTATCAGGCCATCCCGGCCCTGGATGGAGCGGAAGGGGTGCGGTTGGCTCTGGAGGGGCGTCCAGACCTCATCATCCTGGATATGAAATTGCCCAAGATGGATGGGCTGGAGGTGTTGCAGGCGCTACGCCAGCACGAGGTTGACATCCCCGTCATCTTTACCACCGTCCACGAGTCTCCCGAATTGGTGGTGCAGGCATTCCGGCTGGGGGCGCGCGATTACGTGATGAAGCCATTTGCCCCCGACGAGATGTTGGCGGCGATCCAGCGCGTCTTTTCCGCCGCCAGGTTGGTCCAGGAGCGGGATCAACTCATGAACAAGTTGCTGGAGGCCAACCAACAACTCGAGCGCCAACTCCAGGAACTGAACGCCATCTATACAATTGGACGGTCGGTTACATCGCTGTTGGACCTGAACCGCGTGCTCAACCGCGTGGTCGAGGCAGCGGTGTACGTGGCCGGGGCCGAAGAGGGGCTGCTCCTGCTGCTGGACGAAAAGGGAGAAGAGCTTTATCTGCGGGCGGCCAAGGATATGGACGAAAAAGTGGCCCGCAACCTGCGCGTCCGCGTGGACGACAGTGTGGCCGGGCGGGCGATCCAATCCAACCGCCCCGTGCTCTTGACCGGCGACCGGGCCAAAGTCGTCACCGGGTATCTGGGGCGTGCATTGCTCTATATCCCGTTGCAGGTTCCCGACCGGGGAGTGATCGGTGTCCTGGGGGTGATCAATCGGCAGGCCGACCGCTCATTTTCCGAAAAGGACGTGTTTCTACTCTCTGCGCTGGCCGACTATGCGGCCATCGCCATCGAGAACGCGCGTCTGTTTGAATCGGCCGCGGTCGAACAGGCCAAATTGGAGACGGTTTTACGCCAGATACAGGACGCGATCATCATAGTAGACGAGGATGATCGCATACTGTTGTGCAACACGGCGGCCAGCGCCGCGCTGGGCCTGGACGATGGGCCGGAACTGTGCGAGCGCAGCTCCGCCGACATCCCCAACCAGGCTCTGCGCGAGGCATTCTCGCAGGCGCAACAGACCGGCCAGACCGTGCACACCGAGGTGCCACTGGACGACGGGAGAACCTTTAACGCTCAATTGACCCCCGTCAAGGGAGTGGGGCGGGTTCTGGTGATGCAGGACATCACCCACTTGAAAGAATTGGACCGCATCAAGTCCGAATTCGTCGCCAACGTCTCCCACGACCTGCGCACGCCGCTGACCACTATCCAGGGGTACGTGGAGTTGTTGCCCCGCGTCGGCCCGTTGAACGAGCGGCAGCAGAGCTTTATCTACCGCGTCCACGAAAGCATGGGGACTATTACCGGGTTGATTGATTCTCTCCTCGACGTTGACCGGATCGAATCGGGCCTGGCATTGGAGAAAACACCCTACGACCTGCGGCAGATAATAGAAGAATCGGTCCAACACTTGCAGCCCCAGGCGGAGAGGAAGCAGCAGACCCTGCGCTGGCAGCCGCCGGCGACGTTGCCGCTGGTGCGGTGTAATCCCCGTCGTTTGCGCCAGGTAGTGGATAATCTGATCGGCAACGCGCTCAAGTACACACCGGAGGGGGGTTGGATCGCCGTGAGCGCGCTCGAGGACGGGGGGCACGTGGTTGTGCACGTGGCCGACAATGGCATCGGCATCCCCCTGGCTCAACAACCCTACGTCTTTGACAAGTTCTACCGCGTCGAATCGGATGAAACTGTGGGCATCGTGGGCAGTGGCCTGGGGTTGGCTATTGTCAAAACGGTGATCGAAAGGCACAATGGCCGGGTGTGGGTCGAGAGCAAGCCGGGGGAAGGGAGTGTCTTTAGTTTCGTGCTGCCTGCGTTACAGGAATAGGGGGCGTTCAGACGGCTCTTCAGTAAATGAGAGACGCCGGCCTCTGGCGACCAGGATGGTCACGTTTCGCCCAGATATTGAAAAAGGGCGCGTTTCGTTTGGGGCCAGGCTGCAAGAGCCGGTGCTGGATACGTCAAGCCCCCAACGCTACCTGACTCGGTATCACCCGACCCAGCGCCGCCGTGAACAGGCGCTGGATCGGGCGGTTGAAACCGCACCCCTGAAACGCTGCGCGGTCGCCGGGCTAGTCTAGTTTTTGCGCCAACTCCTCCGGCGTCGCAGCGGTGACGGCCTCGTATTTGACCCCCGGATAGTATTTGGCAAAGAAATCCCTCAAGCTTTGCGGGCCGGGCCATTTTTGCGGATTGACCGCGATCACCCGCCGCTTGTCCAAATCCCCAATGCCCGCGTCGTCGGCGCTGCTGCCGACGGTGTACCGCTCATCGTCCCAGGTGGCTTCCACCGCCGCGCGTGCCCAGTCGGCATCTGCGTCGGGCGGCAGCAGCACGTAGGTGCGGTTGTACTGGGTGCGGGGCAATCCGCGCGGCTTGGTGACGTCGGACGTGTCGTTGTCATCCACGTCGCCTCCTCCTTCGCCGGGCGGTGTAAAGGGCTGGGCCGGGTCTTGCTGTGTGTAGGCGATCAGCTTTTTGGCTACCTCCGTCCCGGCCACGTCGAAATCCTCCCACGGCGGGCCGTAGCTGCCCCACGTGAAAATGGTCGCCCCGACGACGTAATCATCTTTTTGTAACTCTTTGTCGTACCAGGCCAGTTGCCGGAAATAATAGTCGGCCTTGTCCGGTTCGTTATCGTGGTGGCTCCAAAAATCCCCCAGGTGCTTCCACGTCCCGCCGGGGCTTTCTGGGGGCTGGGGGCCTATCATTGGGTCGATGCCGCACTCGGTGATCACCAGCGGCACGTCGCCTAACCCGTTCGGTATCAGGTGCTGGCGGTAGATTTTGCGGTAGCGCAGCGTGGTCCAACCCTCGTCCCCTTCGTCCGAGTTGGGGTCCAACTGATGCTTGCCCGTCATCCACCACATCCAGGGACAACTGTACTCGTGGAGGCCGAGGAGGCTGCCGTGTTCTTTGGCGGCCCGGATGGCGGGCAGAAAAGCGGGCCAGAGTGCCAGGTCGGGCGAGCCGGTGGCAAAGTTGCCGATGACGCACTTTAGCCCCATCTCGGCCATCAACCGTATCCGCTCCACCTCGAACTGGGCGTACCAGCCCATTTCCTCCGCGTTGCTCCAGACCGGTTCGTTGTGTCCCTCCCAATACTTGATGTGGGGGTTCATCTTGTACGTCTCTTTTTGGTCCCCGACGAACTGCCGGGCGGCCTCCAGCGGGGTTTTGCCGCTGTTTTTCTGGAGTTGGGCGTCGTAATCCCCCTGAAACCTGCGCCCGATCACCAGAATGCCGGCGGGGACGTCTGTTGCCATTCCCAACTCGTCCACGAACTTGGCTACGGCCGGCCCGGCCTGGATGTATTCGCTTATATCCGGCGCGGCTCGCAAAATGTGGGGCCCTAGTTTAGTAGGCATCGCAAATTTCCTCCTTTTCTCGCGTGACTGATTTATTCCATCCACCGCTGCCATAAATGTACTATAGAATGATTCTGCTGGCAAGTTTGGCCTCCCCCGTGCTCGTGGTATAATATCGCTCGTACAACACACAACACGCAATACGCAACACGCAACACGCAATACGCAACACTCCCAATGTCAATCCTAACCGCTCACAATTTAGCCAAATCATACGGCCCGCAGGACGTGTTCGCAAACGTCTCGCTCGACGTTCCCCACGGGGCCAAGATTGCCCTGGTCGGCCCCAACGGCTCCGGCAAGACGACGCTGCTCCACCTGCTGGCCGGGTTGGAAGAACCCACCGCCGGGGCGGTTCACCGGGCCAGAGGGGTGCGCGTCGCTTACCTGCCCCAGCAGGCCGAGTTCTCCGCCGCCGGGACGCTGCGCCAGGTGATGCTGGAGGTCTTTGCCGATTTGCAGGCCCAGGCCGCCGAGTTGCGCCGTCTGGAGACCGCGATGGCCGACCCCACTACCTGCGACGAGGCATTGCAGCGGTACGGGCGGGCCGTGGAAGCGTTCGAGAGGGCCGGCGGCTACACCTACGAGCAGCGGATCGAGCGGGTGCTCTCCGGGTTGGGCTTTGACGAGGAGGATCGGGAGCGTCCGGTGGCGCAGCTCAGCGGGGGCCAAAAGACGCGTGCCCTGCTGGCCCGCCTCCTGTTGGAAGAACCCGACCTGTTGCTCCTGGACGAGCCGACCAACCACCTCGACCTGGCGGGGATCGAGTGGCTGGAGAACTATCTCAAAGCGTGGCCGGGAACTGTGATCGTCGTGGCCCACGACCGCGCTTTTCTCGATGCCGTCGTCGAGCGGGTGTGGGAGATGGAGTGGGGAAAACTGGAGCGCTATCGCGGCAACTATACCGCCTACGTCACCCAGCGGGCCGAGCGGCTGGCCCTCCAACGGGCCGAGTACGAGCGGCAGCAAAAGTCCATCGCCCACACCCAAGAGTTCATCCGCCGCAACATTGCCGGACAGCGCACCCGCGAGGCGCAGGGACGGCGAAAACGGCTGGAGCGGCTGGAGCGGGTCGAGCAGCCGCGCGAGCGCCAACTGTTGAACCTCGACCTGGGCCAGGCGGCCCGCAGCGGCGACCTGGTGGTGGGCCTCTACGATCTCGCAGTCGGGTACGATCCGCCCGCCCCCCTATTTACCGCCCCGGAGCTTGAACTGCGCCGGGGGGAGCGGGTGGCGCTGTTAGGCTCCAACGGCTCCGGCAAGACCACGCTCGTGCGCACCATATTGGGCGAGATTCGACCGTTGGCCGGAGAGGTGCGGATTGGGGCCAGCGTCCAGGTGGGATACTTTGCCCAGGGGCACGCCAACCTCGACCGGGACAAGACCGCAATCGAGACGATCCTGGCAGAAAGCGATCTGGGAATCGGCGCGGCGCGGAGCTTGTTGGCCCGCTACCATTTTTCCGGCGACGACGTTTTCAAACGGGTGGGCGACCTCTCCGGCGGGGAGCAGGCTCGCATCGCGCTGGCCGTGCTGGCGCTGCGCGGGGCCAACTTTTTGCTGCTCGACGAGCCGACCAACCACCTCGACATCCTCTCCCAGGAGGTGCTGCAAGATGCACTGGACGAGTTCGGGGGCACGTTGCTGCACGTGACCCACGACCGCTACCTGATCCGTCGCCTGGCGACCCACGTCTGGGCAATCGAGGACGGGCAGTTGTGGGAGTTCAAAGAGGGATACCGGGAGTACCACGACTGGCTGGAACGGCGGGAGATGGAAAAACGGGCGCGGCGGGAAAAGGCGCACGCGCGGAGCGAGCGCGAACGGGAGCGAGAGGCCCGCAAAGCCGCGCAGCGGGAAGCGGCGCGGCAGGCCCGGCTTCAGGCCGAGCGGGAGCGGGCGATCCACCAGATGGAGACCCGCCTGGCGCAACTGGGAGCCGAATTGGCCGCTGCCAGCCAGCAGCAAGAGATCGAACGGGTGCGGCGCTTGGGAACCGAGTACACGGGGGTCGAGGAGAAGCTGAACGCACTGCTGGCGGACTGGACGGACGATGCGCGATGACGAGAGGAGCCAGGTCGCTCATCGGCCTCACCGGCAACATCGGCACGGGCAAGTCCACCGTCGCCCGGATGCTGGCCGAGTTGGGGGCCGAGACGATTGACGCGGACAAGGTGGCCCACCAGGTGATGCGGGCGGGAACCCGCACCCACGCGGCCATCGTCGAGGCGTTCGGGCCGGACGTGCTGGCCTCCGACGGCGAGATTGACCGCTCGCGGCTGGGGGCGCTCGTCTTTGCCGACCCGGCGGCGCTGGCGCGATTGGAGGCCATCGTCCACCCCGCCACACTGGGGGCAGTCGCTCGCCGTATCGCCGCCTCGTCCGCCGCCGTGGTGGTGGTCGAGGCGATCAAACTGATCGAGGCGGGGATGGCCGCAGCATACGATAGCCTGTGGGTGACGACCTGCCGCCCGGAGCAGCAGATTCAGCGCATCACGGCGACGCGCGGCCTGAGCCGGGCCGAGGCCGAACAGCGCGTGCGGGCGCAGCCTCCCCAGGAGGAAAAAATCGCCCGCGCCGACGTGGTCATAGATACCTCTGGTACACTGGCCTGGACGCGGGAACAGGTGCAAGCGGCGTGGAAAAAGCACGCCGTCCCTTGAAAGTGAAACGTGTTCGGAGTATAATTGTTGGGAAGGAGGAAAAGGTAAAATGACAGAGATCACAGTACGGCGGGCCAAACCCGGTGACGCGGCCCGTATCGCCGCCTTTGTCAACCGGGGCCTGCGGGAGCCGATTGACGATTTCGCGGTCATCGAACGATTCGGTAACGTTGGGCTGATGGTGGCCGAGCAGGCTGGCGACCTGGTCGGAGTGCTCGGTTGGAGGGCCGAAAACCTGGTCGTCCGCGTGACCGACCTCCTGCTCCTGGCGGCCCCCGATAGCATCGCCGCTGCCCGCGCCTTGCTCTCCGGGATGGACCGGGCCGCGGACGAGTTGCAGTGCGAGGTCGCCTTGCTCCTGCTGCCGCGCCCGTACAACCCCCGCCTGGTCGAGTTCTGCCGCACGTTGGGTTACGAATCTCAACCCGTCGCCGCGTTGCCCAGCGCCTGGCAGGAAGCTGCCCACGAGTCCGGCGTCGCCAGCGACGAGATGATACTGGTAAAGCAACTCCGGGAGGGGCGGGTATCCAGGCCGTTGTGAGTTGAATGCCAGATCGCTCTTTGGGGGCTTGCATGGCCTCGGCTCGGATTGCCAAATCCGAGCCATATTTGGCCCAAACTGAAATTGAACGCACCCAAATCATTGGAGGTGAAAATGTCTGCTCTGAAGCAGTTTGCCGTTCAACACCCCCAACTGCTGGCCTGGTTGGTGCTGGCGGTCGGGATGGTGATCATCTTGGTGTGGTCTGCCCGTGACGTGGGGTTGCTCCCGGCCCAGTGGGCGGCGCTGATCGTCGCCACTATCCTGCTGGCGGGGCTGTGCGTGTGGATCATCGGCTGGGAGGATGGAGAAGAGGAAGAGGACAAGCAAGAATAGACGCTCTCGGTTTTAGAAACCCGGTCTCTGCTTGCCAAATGAGATGATAGGTTGGAAACGACTGCTCACGCTGGCCCTGGCAGCCGCCATATTGGCGTCCCTCGTGCCCTCCGGCGCGTCTCGCGCTCAGGAGGACGCCGTCGCGCGCCTGATGGATGAAATGTCCAGCGCAGACAAGGTCGGGCAACTGTTCCTGGTCACGTTCCCCGGCGACCAGGTCACGGATGATTCGATCATCGGCACACTGATCCACGATTACCACATCGGCGGGGTGCTGCTCCTGCCCGAAAACGGCAACATCGTCAACGAAGGCGACACCCCGACCCAGTTGGCCTCGCTGATCGGTCAACTCCAGCGCGTTGCCTGGGAAGCGGCCCAGCCGGTGACGGATACGCTGACAGAGACCGAAACCGGCCCCGGCCCATTCATCCCCCTCTTTATCGCCGTGAACCACGAAGGAAACGGCATACCCCACACGGCCATCGTCAATGGAACCACCCCCCTGCCGTCCGAGATGGCCCTGGGAGCTACGTGGAACTCGGACTATGCGCAGGTTGTGGGGCAGATCACGGGGCAGGAACTGCACGCGCTGGGAGTCAATATGTTGCTTGGCCCTGCGCTCGACGTGCTCGAGACGCCCCGCCCTGGAAGCGCCGGGGATTTGGGCGTGAGGGCCTTTGGCGGCGACCCGTTTTGGGTGGGACAGATGGGGCAGGCGTATATCCGGGGAGTCCACGCCGGAGCCGAGGGCCGGGTTGCCGTCGTAGCCAAGCACTTTCCCGGCCTGGGGACGGCCGACCGCTCGCTCGACGAAGAAGTCCCCACCG
>CAYNVC010000061.1:0-10815 GCA_964400615.1 uncultured Anaerolineales bacterium
CTCGTCGTATTCAAGCGCGAGTTTTCTTCAAACAACGCAAATGATTCTGGAAATGGTTCGTAAGCGTAAACCTGACTACTGGGATGTTCTTTGGCAACCAGTATCGCAAACTCGCCGATGCCTGCGCCTATATCGATCACAGTCCACCCATCTTTGATTCGAACACTGTTTGATTCGTAGTCACGGTCCAGACACGTCTCTTTAACAATCCACACATCCATCAAGCTCCGTACTCTGAACCGACATCCGTTCCTCAGTTTTATGATTATTGGTTGCTTGTGCAGTAATAGTGACAGAAGCATGTACCAGTTTTCAACTTGCCTTAAAATGGTAAAGATTGACGACAAATAATATTCGATACGTTGTATCATCATTCATTCCTTACTTGGAGAGACTTGATTGACAAGGTGAAGACGGGTCCAGTGCCAGGGCGGGTTCGATGAAATATCTCCACCAGTCATTGGCGAACGTGTCGGGGCCACAACCGTTGTTGGATGGCAAATGTCCAAACCAATACGCAAGATAGTTGATTTGTGTGCAACCCCAATCTGAGCAAGTAACAGACTTGGCCGTTTCAGTAGGATTACCCAAGTTGGGATAATTTGCAAAGTCATCACAGTTAGAGGGAACCGGATTTGTATTACTGTAATCATAGCCACTCGTGCCGTTAGGCGGATAGTGAATATTTCCACATCCGCTGTAAAAATAATTTGGCGACAGCGCTTTCACCAGGGCGAATCTTTCCCAATTATGCGCGGTTCTGTTTTGTTGCCAGCTTCCATAAACTTTGGTCATTGTAGATTCGGTTCGGTGACCAAAGTTGTGAACTGCGCAATCAAGGCCACGTTCAGGACTTGGGCCCATAATGGGAATTAGCCTGTTGCAATCAAATGGCACTGGAACTGGTGGCGAGTTATACCAATATGCGCCGGGACCAACGAGCGTGGATTCGTAGAAGCCAAAATAAGGGCCGTTGTAAATCCATACCTCGTCTATCTCGCCACGGTTTGCCTTTCCACAAATGTCGAGAGAAAGGGAATTAACAATTTTGTTGTAATTAACCGTATCCGGCGAGTGTGGCTGACTTTGACCATTGATCACGGCGAGATACTCCGCTTCGGTATAACGGAATCCATCTATTTTCTCAGGCCAGCCATCGGTGACGATTGTAGTATAGACCACACTGTAATTCAACTTGTTGTTTGCGGCCTGGCTAAAGAAATCAATTGTTCCCTGAGTCAAATCTGCGTGATTATTCCAACCCAGGTAAGTACTCAAATTCTGTCCATTATTTAGGAGAGGATCGTATACGATCACGTAGACTTTTCGATTGAAAGCCGCGTTGGATGCATAAGAACGCATAATTGTTGGCAGAAAGACGTGGGACAGGCCAACGTATTCCCACGTTTCAGCGAAAACGATCAGACTCCCCCCGCTCCAGCGCCCACCACCGAAAAGCACAACCTTGTTTCGCTGTTCATCGTAGGTGAGGGACATTTCCGTTCTAGGGGTGGGTGATTGAGCCATTGTTACTTGACGCCACGTTGCTCCATCATATTCCCAGGTATCGCCAAGTGGCCCACTATCATCCACGCCCCCAAACAAGATAATCACATTGCGTACAGTGTCATACATCATACTATGATTCTCTCTTGCGGATGGTGATTGAGTAGGAGTAATTTCATGCCACGTTGCTCCATCATATTCCCAGGTATCATTTAATCTAGCACCACTGCCGTTTAGCCCTCCGAATAGAACTGTCACATTGCGATTTTTGTCGTAGACCATCGCATGATGGGACCTTGGTTCTGGTGATTGGGATGTATTTACCAACTGCCAGGCTCCATTGTACTCCCAGGTGTCGCTGAGAGGGGAACTTGAGGCACTATAACCACCAAACAGAACCGAAACTCCTCGATGCTCGTCAAATACCATAGCATGCGAGTCACGTCTCTGAGGTGATAAACCGGGGTCAACTTGTGCCCATGTTGTACCATCGTATTCCCAAGTGTCACTAAGATAACCACTGCTACCCAAACCACCAAAAAGCACCACTCTTTTGCGGCTAGAATCATAGATCAAAGTTTGATCAATATTTGCCCTACCAGGTGGTGATTGCGTAGGAGTTATTGCTGTCCAATTTGTTCCGCTAAATTCCCAAGTATCGCTTAGTCTAGAAGAACCTGTACTATCTCCGCCAAAAAGGACAGCAACGTTACGATGATTATCGTATGCGAGTCCGTGTGTGTATCTGCCAGGAGGCGAATCCACCACTGTGAGTTGATGCCAGCTTGCTTCAGGAGTCACTGCGCTTTGACTAACGACCGTGCTGGATGGGATTGATGTAGACGGTTTGATAGTAATCACTGTGTTATCGGGCAGAAATGTAATTCTTGCATTTCCCAGGTTGGGCTTTCCGAATCTCTCTAATACGGGATAAATCCTATCAGCAAGTTCCTGCTGGGCTGCTTTACCAATATTATTCTGATTTTTCACAACTATGGTGAAATCAATTCCAGCCATACTGAAGACGCCACACGAATCAACCTCACCATAGCTATTGGCCTCAACCAGAGCTTTCAACCCTATTTGATCGAGTGCTTGTTGAACCTGTTCTGCAACGTTTGGCTTTGATGGCCCTCTGGTCCACACCCATCCGCTACCAGGATGACAGGGAGTGGCTTCAAGATCAGGTGTGCTGGCAGGAAATCGAGTGGTAACACTCGATACATCTGACTCTTGCGAAGATACTTTTTGAGCACTTGTCAAGACGGCCAACAGAACAAGTACCAATAGGACCCTGTAACGTTTTGTAACTGCCGGCACGTTCATAATGCTCTCCCTGTTTTGTGTTGTTTGTAGTTGAGACTACTTTTGTGGACAAACCAAACCGCAACCAGGCTCCCTGTGCTGGATACCTGCTACGTGGCACGAAATTACTTTGGCAATGTTAGATTTCGGAGCAGCACTAGAACAAATGAGAAAAAAAGAATTCTCCCTGCTGCTGTGGTTGCAGGAGACAATACTGCTCATTCCATGATGTCCTCGCTATGGGATGAACCAGCCATCACTGTTCGCAGGAGTGGTACCAGGTGTGAGCGTAATTGACAGGGCTTCATCCCACGTAATCAAGTCTCCTGTACGCCAATTGAGCGCGAATAATTCTGGCGTGTCCACACAGTTCATACCGTATAATAGGCAGGTCGTATCAGATCTGTGAAAGAAATCGTCAGTAAACTTGATGCTCTGCACCTCAAATGGAAAACGGCGCACCTGTATCCAATCTTCATACCACTGGTCGCACCAATTATAAGCCCCTTTGCAGAAATAATAGCCATATTGTGGGTCACCAGCCCACACTTGCTTTTCACCTGTAGCTATATCCACACGGATAATTTGACTAGGCCCTGAAAAAGTACAAGCACGTGATGTATAACTGATAGGCCGATGTAGATAGAGTATATGAGTGCCATCCGGTGACCAAAGCAAGTGATCATCTACCTGCTGCCAATCCTCAGGTTGAGGCAAAAACAAGAAATCCTGTTCAATGTTGTATCCCCAAATCGCTCTCTCAACCCCTTGATACGTGCCTGTCTCTACTGCTATTGCCGTTCGCGCAGCATTCCACCCCCCTCTTCCTAGACCACCAAGACGGCGAAACTCTCCTGTCACTGGATCAAGCAGACCTATTTGTCCACCTTCGCAATGTCCTGTGGAAATCAGTATTTTCCCATTTGTCAAAAACTCAAACCCTAGACCGCCTCCAACACCTTGAGTCTGGTATACTATTTCCGCCGTCTCTGTGTCCAAAATGATGATGCCGCGTCCACATATATCTGGGCCAAAGAAGAATCCCAAAAAACGCCCGTCTGACGAAAATTCAAAATCGCTACACATCTCTCGCCAGGATGGTCCACCTTTGGACGAGACTCCGTAACACTCAACAGGCAGACTGACAGATGTTATAGTATAAATTGGCGTGCAAGTGCTCATGCTGCTTGGTGTTAGTGTCGCAAGAGGTGTTAGTATGTTCCCGCCCTCGGCTTCCTTGGTCGCTACAAGTGGTGTTGGAAGAACGCTTGATGACGCGCTCGGAGGAGTTGGTGTACGAGGAACAACCATTGATGACACAGGAGTTGGAAGTATAGACGAGACAGATTGCTCAATTACCTTTCCCTGGCAACAAGCGACACCGAGCAACACAAGAATAAACCACAACCAATGACGTTTTTGTATCATTGTACACCCAAGAGCAGTATTTGAGCAGGAAACTACACCTATGTATCCCGCCAGTGCGTGATTCCCTTCCGCTAGTTCTTTGACTCACACCAATCACCCGCTAGCTTTATTATACAAGTACTGTGTTGCGTTTGCAAATCAGGGAGCGCGGGATGCCCCACAGCAAAAAGGCCCACCCTGTTGCGGGTGAGCCTTTGTCTGTTGGCCGCGTTGTCGCCTAGTCCAAAATGGTTGCGTCGGCGGGCATGCCGGGTTTGAGGTTGCCTTCTGCGTTGGGGATGTGCACTTTGACGGCAAAGACCAGGTTGACCCGTTCCTCCTGCGTCTGGACGTTGCGCGGGGTGAACTCGGCCTCGCCGGCGATGCTCGCCACTGCTCCGGTGAACGTCCGCTCCGGGAAGGAATCTACCTGCACCGTCACTTGCTGCCCCACCTGTATCTTGCCGACGCGGGTTTCGGGGATGTAGATGACCAGTGTTACCTCGTCCAGGTTGGCGATGGTCAGGAGCGGCGCACCGGGCGTGGCCGTTTCCCCCACCTGGCTGTTGCGATTGGTGACGATGCCGCTCATCGGCGCGGTCAGTGTGAGCTGGGCGATCTGGGCATCTACCAGGGCTACGGCGGCCTCGGCCTGCCGCACCTGAGCCTCGGCCACGGCGACCTCTTCCTCGGTCGGGCCGTTTTGCAGCTCGTCCAGCGCCGCCTGCGCCGCGTCCACCCGGGCCTGGGCCAGGCTTTGTTGTGTCTCGGCGGCGTGAAGCTGGGCTTTCAGCGTGAGCGGGTTGGAGCGGATGGAAAAGAGTGTGTTGAGATAGTCCCGCGCTCCATCCAGTTCCGCCTGGGCCTGGGCGAGCGCGGCCTGAGAAGCCTGGAGTTGCAGGTCCCAGGTGCGTTCCACGTCCCCGCCCTGGGGGGCGTAGACGCTGTGCTTGAGTTCCGTCTCGGCCAGGTTTGTCTTTGCCATCTCGACGTTCTGCTCGGCCAGTTTCACCTGGGCGCGCGCCCCGTCAATCTTGGCGTTGAGTGAGAGGGGATTGCTGATTGTGTCTCTGGCGTTGATCAGAGCCTGGTTGGCCCCGTTGAGTTGAGCTTGCGCCTGGGCCAATGCTGCCTGGGCGGCGGCGATTTCCTCCGGACGCGCACCGGCCAGCACCTGAGCCAGGTTGGCGCGGGCAGCTGATAGCCCGGCCTCGGCCTGCAACCGTTGGTTTTGGAGCAGAGCGTCGTCCAGACGCACCAGCACGTCGCCGGACTGCACTGTGTCGCCCCGGTCAACCAACATCTCGGCGATGCGGCCCGCCGTTTCTGCCGCCACGGTCACTTGCTCTCCCTCGATAAAGCCGGAGGCGACGATGGGGCCATCGGCGGCGTCGTTGCCGCAGCCTGCCAACAGGATGAGGGTCAATAGACCAATGACCAATGACCAATGTCTAATGACCAATGACCAATGACCAATGACCAATGTCCAATGACCAATGTCCAATGACCAATGGGGAATGACCAATGACCAATGACCAATGGGGAATGACCAATGGGGAATGACCAATGGGGAATGACCAATGGCCGATTTGGGGTTTGGGGTTGGGAATTTATTCATTTTCACTGCTCCTCGGTGACGATCACGGCGTCGGCGGGCAGGCCCGGTTTGAGCGCGTGGTCGGGGTTGGGGATGTCCACGTCCACGGCAAAGACCATGTTCACCCGTTCCTCCTGGGTCTGGACGTTGCGTGGCGTGAACTCGGCCTCGTGGGCGATGGCGGTCACAGTTCCCAGGAACGTCCGCTCCGGGAAACTATCCACCCGGATCTCGACTCGTTGGCCGATTTGGACGTGCCCCAGTTTGTCCTCCGGCACGTATACGGTCAGTGTCACCTTGTCCAGGTCGCCCAGCGTGAGGAGGGCGGCGCCGGGCGCGGCCAGCTCTCCTTCGTGGATGCTGCGCTCCAGGACCAGCCCACCAACCGGCGCACTGATGGTGAACTTGTCGCGCACCGTCAGCAGCGCGTCGAGCGCGGCCTGGGCCTGTTCCACCTGGGCCTCGATGACGGCGATCTCTTCGGCGGTGGCCCCTGCGTGTAGCGCGTCCACCTGCGCCTGGGCCATTTGAACGGCGGCCTCGGCAGCCCGGTATTGGGCCTCGGCGGCGTCAACTTGAGATTGTATCTCCTGGGGATCGTTTCGCATTGCGTACAGGTCGTTCAATGCTGCCCGCGCCCCGTCCAGCCCGGCCTGGGCGGTGTTGACCCCCACCCAGGATTTCCAGTAGGCGTTGGGGAGAAGGTGAAAATCCAGCGGCAGGCCCGGCAGGGGGGGGCGGAAAGGTTCGGGAATCTCCTCTATTTGCTCTCTCGCCTTGGCCATTTCGTCCATCCCGTCCTGATAGGCTTTGTTGCCGATCTCGGCCGCATCTTTCATCGCCGTGGCCTGGGCCAGCGCGGCCTCGGCGGCGGCCACCTGGGCCTTTGCCTGGGCGATCTGGGCGTCCAACTCTTGTGGGTTTTCGCGGATGGCGATCAGGTCTTGCCATGCCTGGTAGGCCCCGTCGCGGCCTGCCTCGGCCTGGGCCAGGTCAGCCTCTGCCTTGCGGATTTGCTCTGGACGCGCTCCTGCCTGGGCCTGGGCCAATCCGGCCTGGGCTGCTTCCAGCCCGGCCTGGGCGACCTGAATCTGCGCTTCCAGCAGCGTCGTGTCCAACTGCACCAACGTCTGTCCGGCTGTGACCTCGTCCCCTTCGTCCGCCAGCAATTCGACCACGCGCACGCCCATTTCCGGCGAGATCGAGATCTCTTCCGCCTCGATGAACCCGGATGCGGTCAGGCCGCCGGACTCTGGCGCGGCTATGTCCATTTGCGCCAACACTTGCTGCCGGGCGGCAGGGTTCACGGCAAAGTAAATGCCCACCGCTACCACAGCGACGACGACCACAGCGATGATGATGATTGGAACCATCTTTTCTCGTTTCATATCCTCACTCCCTACTCCTTGTTCCCTACTCCTTACTCCCTACTCCATACTCGAATTCCCCCGCACGTTGGAGATGAAAACGTCCTCCAGCGAGGGGGCGATGACCTCCATCGTTTGTACTTGAACGCCTCCCCCGGCCAACGCCTGCGTGATGCGCGGTTTATGCGCGGCGACGTTCTCGGCCACCACGTGGATCAGTGCACCGTACAAAGCTACCTCCTCGAACAGTGCATCGGGGGGAGAGGTGAACTGTTGCAAGATACCAATTGCCACGTCCGGCCGCGTGCAGTCGATTTCCAACACCTGCCCGCGCATCTTGTCCAGCTTGATCTCGGCCGGTGCGCCCTGGGCGATGATGTGCCCGGCGTGGATAAAGGCCAGGTCCTGGCAGTGCTCCGCCTCGTCCATGTAGTGGGTCGTCACCAGGATGGTCGTCCCGCTTTCGGCCAGATCGTAGAGCAGGTCCCAAAAGGCGCGGCGCGAAATGGGATCCACCCCGGCGGTCGGCTCGTCCAGGAAGAGCATCTCCGGCTGGTGCAGGATGGCCGCTCCCAGTGCCAGCCGTTGCTTCCAGCCGCCGGAGAGGTTGCGGGTCAGCTCTCGCTCCCGTCCCTCCAGTCCCGCCATCTCTATCACGAACTGTTTGCGCTCCCGCAACTGTGCGCCGCGCACGCCGTAGGTGCGGCCATAGAAATCCAGGTTCTCGCTCACGGTCAGGTCGTTGTAGAGGCTGAACCGCTGGGACATGTAGCCGATGTGGCGGCGAATGTCCTCCGCCTGGCGCACGATGTCGTACCCCAGCACGGTGGCCCGGCCCGCCGTGGGGCGCAGCAGCCCCAGCAGCATGCGGATGGTGGTCGTCTTGCCGGCGCCGTTTGGCCCCAAGAAGCCAAATATCTCGCCGCGCCGGATGTGGAAGGTGACGCCATCAACGGCGGTGAAATCGCCAAACTTTTTTGTCAGGCCAGTCACCTGAACGGCATGGTCGCTCGTGCTATCTTTCATAAATACTCCGCATCCCCACTTGTTCCTCATCACCCACTGACCGCTTCCGTATCAGCGAGATGAACGCCTCCTCCATGCGGGGGCGGGTCTGGCGTAATCCCTGCACCCCGATCCCGGCCTCGTCCAACGCCCGCCGGACGTCCGCCTGGCGCTGCCCGGCGTCGTCCACAAAGACGTGCAGCAGGTCGCCGTAGGTTTGCACCTCCAACACACCGGGCAGGCCGGAGATGACGTGAGCCGCCTCCCGCAGCCGGGTGGGGCGCAGTTCCAACAACTCTCCCTCTACCAGTCCCTTGATCCGCTCCGGTGCGTCGCAGACGACGATGCTGCCTTCGAACATCAACGCTGCCCGCGAGCAGCGCTCCGCTTCGTCCATATAAGGCGTGCTGACGAAAAGCGTCACTCCCTGCATGTGGAGGCCGGTCAGAATATCCCAGAACTCGCGCCGCGAGACCGGGTCGACGCCGGTGGTCGGCTCGTCCAAAAAGATAATCTCTGGCTGGTGGATCAGGGTGCAGGCCAGGGCCAGCTTTTTCTGCATGCCGCCGGAGAGGTGCGCCGCCCGCCGCCCCTGGAACTCGGTCAAGCGGGCGAAATTCAGCAGGCGGGCGATGCGCTCCTCCCGCTCCCGCCGCTCCACCTGGAACACGTCGGCGAAAAAGGTCAGATTCTCCAACACGGTCAGGTCGCCGTAGAGCGAGAACTGTTGCGGCATGTAGCCGATGCGTTTCTTGATTTCTTCCGGCTCTGTGACCGTGTCGAACCCGGCCACACGGGCGGAACCGGCGCTGGGGTCCATAATCGCGCACAGCATGCGGATGGTGGTCGTCTTGCCGGCGCCATCTGGCCCCAGCAGGCCGAATATCTCACCGCGCTGGATGGAGAGGTCGAGACTTTTAACGGCGGCGATCTTTTTGAATCGTTTGGTCAGGCTGCGAGTTTCGATAACCAATTTGTTTTGCTCGTTCATTTTTGTTTGCCCAGTTGCTAGACTGACCAGTCAGTCTACATTGTAATTCAAAACCGCCAGGTTGTCAAGGGTATTCCAGGGCAGGGACGGTTCCGAATTTTAGAAATCTCGCCCTGGGTACAAGATTAGGACGCAGACGAACGCTGAAAACGCTGTTTTTCCTCTCGTACCCGATCTGCGTCGGCTGCGTTTGTCTGCGTCCGGCAGCCGGGTGCATTAGATTAGGACGCAGACAAATGCTAAAGACGCTGTTTTTCCCAACCCGCTCCCCGTCTGGAATTGCAAAACGTAGCAAGTTGGCAACTTGCTCTACGTAGGACGCAGACGAACACTGTTTTTCCTCTTGTACCCGATCTGCGTCGGCTGCGTTTGTCTGCGTCCTGTTTTCTACTCCAGCCGTTTGCGGAAGCGTTTGGCCGCCAGCAGCATGATCCCCACCCCGAACACAATCAGCGCGATGACCTGCGGCAACAGCACGCGCAAACCAACTCCTTTGAGGATGATGCCGCGAATGATGGTCAGCATATAGCGGAATGGAATCAGGTAGCTTATCGCCCGCAGGGCAACCGGCATGGCCTCGATGGGAAAGAGGAATCCGGCCAAAAAGATGGCGGGCAGCAACATCAGCCAGACCACCAGCATAGCCTCCTGTTGCGTGTTGGCGACGGAAGAGATAAAGATGCCGATGCCAAGTGAGGTCAACAGGAACAGCGCGGAAAGGAGCAGCAGCAGGGAGACGCTGCCGTGAATCGGCACCCCGAACCAGAACACGCCGAGCGCCAGCACCTCCAGCACACCGAAGAAAGCGACCGCCACGTAGGGAATTACTTTGCCCACGACCAACTCGATTGACTTGATGGGCGTGACCATCAGTTGCTCGATTGTGCCCTGTTCCCGCTCGCGCACGATTGCCAGCGAGGTGAGCAGGATGGTGAGTGTAAAGAGCACCATCGCGATCAGCCCCGGTATCATAAAGTTGGCGCTCTTCATCTCCGGGTTGTACCAGACGCGCGGGTGGACCTCCACGCCGGGTATGTCATCCAAATCCACACCCATGCGGCGCTCGATTAGCACCATTCCCTGCGCCTGCCCGACCTGTTGCGAGGCGGCAAAGACGGTATTGGCGACTGTGGGATCGGAGCCATCTATGACAAAGGCCACGTCCGCCTTTTGCCCGGAGGCCACGTTCTCACCGTAACCGGCGGGGATGATCAGCCCGGCCCGCACCGTCCCCCGATCCACCAGGTAGGCCAGCGATTCCTCGTCGTCCACGTAGGCGACGATGTCAAAGTAGCTGGAGGCGCGGTAAGCCTCGATCAATTCCCGGCTCTGGCAAGTGCGGTCGCTATCCAGCACCGCCGTGCTCAGGTGTTCGATGTCGGTTGTGGCGGCGTACCCCAGCAGAAAGAGCTGCATCACGGGCAGAAAGAACATGACCACCAGGGTACGCTTGTCGCGGATGATGTGGAGCATTTCCTTGCGGGCGATGGTGAGTGTGCGGGCGATCATTCTGTCACCTCCTCCGGCCTCAGCCCATCAAAGATGAGCTTTGCCAATATCTGCGGTATGTCGTCCCATCCCACCCGGAGCGGTTCGTCTCCCAGGATACGCAGGACGATCAAGCCGACGAACAGGCT
>CAYNVC010000062.1:0-10804 GCA_964400615.1 uncultured Anaerolineales bacterium
GCGGGGTTGATGGCATTGGAGACAAACCCCTTTCAGCACGGCCCGGCCTTTGGCGCGTGGAGAGGCAACCGGCTAGTGGCAATGGCGGCCACTCATCTACTGCTCCCCAGCGCGGCCGAGATCGGCAACATCGCCACCCACAGCGACCACCGCCGCCAGGGGCTGGCACGGCAGGTGATCGCGGCGCTGGTGCGGGCACACACGGCGGCCGGCCGGCGCGTATTCCTGATGGTGTTCCAGAGCAACCGTCCGGCGGCGCGGTTGTACGAGGAGTTGGGATTCCGGCGGCTGCGCCCAATGTTCCTGCTGCGCTGCCGGAGGAGAGAGTAGAGACGACGTGTCATCCCATTGACGGCGTGACACTCGTCACTTTACAACTGGTGAGAAAAGAGTATCATAGAGTGTGCTTCGCTCAAACTTTTCGATTAGGAGGAAAAATGGCAAGAGGAATGGTCATCATTGACGAGGATCGCTGTAAGGGATGCGGCCTGTGTGTATCCGTCTGCCCCGTACACATCCTCCAACTGGCAGAGGGACGGTTCAACGCCAAGGGGTACCAGCCCATCGAGGTGACGGCCCCCGAAAAGTGTACCGGCTGCGCCATGTGCGCCACCATCTGCCCCGACGTGGTCTTTACCGTGTACCGCCAAAAGCGGACGGCCAAACAAGCCGCTGCTACAGCATAGGAGGGATGAAGAATGGCAAAGGAACTATGGGAAGGAAACGCAGCTATCGCCGAGGCGGCCATCCGCGCCGGAGTGGAGGCTTTCTTCGGCTACCCCATCACCCCGCAGACCGAGGTGTTGGAGCACTTTTCCAAACGGTTGCCGGAAGAGGGGCGCGTCTTTCTCCAGGCCGAAAGCGAAGTCGCCTCGATCAACATGGTCTACGGCGCGGCCTGCGCCGGAGCGCGGGTGATGACCTCATCCTCCAGCCCTGGCGTCAGTTTGATGCAAGAGGGTATCTCTTACATCGCCTGCTCCGAGGTGCCGGCAGTCGTCACCAACATCATGCGCGGCGGGCCGGGCCTGGGCAACGTCCAACCGGCGCAGGGAGATTACTTTCAGGCGGTCAAATCGGCCGGGCACGGCGACTATCACATGATCGCCCTGGCGGCCTCGAACGTGCAGGAGGCGATTGACCTGATGGTGCTGGCTTTCGACCTGGCGGATAAATACCGCACCATCGTCATGTTCGTCGCCGATGGCTCCATCGGCCAGATGATGGAACCGGCCGAGATGCCTCCCATGCGCCCGGTGCGCAAACCGGAGGAGCGGGCCGCCTGGGCGCTGACCGGCGCTCAGGGCCGGGAACACAACATCATCACCTCGCTCTACCTGGGCGGGGAGAATATGGAACGGGTCAACCTGCGCTTGCAGGCCAAATTGCGCGAGATCGAAAAGAACGAGGTGCGCTGGAAAGAATACAGCACCGAGGACGCCGATTATTTGCTGGTCGCTTTCGGCACCGTGGGCCGCATCTGCCAGACAGTGGTGCGGGAGGCACGCGCCCAGGGGATAAAGGTGGGACTCTTGCGGCCCATCACCCTCTGGCCCTTCCCCAGCGCCCGCATCGCCGAGTTGGCCGCGCAGGTCAAGGGCATCCTGACCGTGGAGATGAACGCCGGGCAAATGGTCGAGGACGTGCGTCTGGCGGTCGAGGGCACGTGCCCGGTGAAATTCTATGGCCGGATGGGCGGCGTCATCCCGCTACCCGACGACATCATGCCCGAACTGGAGAAATTGACCGCCGACTTGGGCGGCAAGGAGGTAAAGTAATGGCAACGGCTGAAATTCCTGCCGATATGGAACTGGTATACGGCTATCCCAAGAGCCTGACCCCGGCCCACACCCACTATTGTCCCGGTTGTACTCACGGGCTGATCCATCGTCTGGTCGCCGAGGTGCTGGATGAACTGGACGTGCGAGAAAAGACCATCGGCGTCGCGCCGGTGGGCTGCTCGGTGCTGGCTTATTATTACTTTGACGTGGACATGGCGGAGGCGGCCCACGGGCGTGCCCCGGCCATGGCGACCGGCATCAAGCGTGTCAGCCCGGACAAGGTAGTCTTTACCTACCAGGGGGACGGCGATCTGGCCTCCATCGGCATCGCCGAGATCGTCTACGCCGCCAACCGGGGCGAGATGTTCACCACCATCTTTGTCAACAACGCCATCTATGGCATGACCGGCGGGCAGATGGCTCCGACGACGCTGCCGGGGCAGGTGACCACCTCCTCCCCCACCGGGCGGGACGTGGAGACGGCCGGCTGGCCGATGAAAATGGCGGAATTGCTCGGTGGCCTCCCCGGCACGGCCTACATCACCCGCCAGTCGGCGCTGGACGTGCCGGGTATCCGGCGCACCAAGAAAGCGATCAAGCTGGCATTTCAGGCTCAATTGGCGGGCCTGGGCTTTTCGATGGTCGAGATACTCTCCACCTGCAACACCAACTGGCACATGACGCCGGTGGGGGCGCTGGATTGGGCCAGGGAATATATGGTCGAGTATTTCCCGCTGGGCGACACCAAAGTGAGCGACGGCGTGCGGGCACTGAAGGAGGGAAAATAATGGCGCAAGATGCAGGGTACAAGATGCAACAAGAAGAGATCATCATCTCCGGCTTTGGCGGGCAAGGGACGCTCTTTGCCGGGCAGTTGTTGGCCTACGCTGCGATGGACAACGGACACCACGTGACCTGGATCCCCTCCTATGGCCCCGAAATGCGGGGCGGCAAGGCCCGCTGCACCGTCGTCGTATCCGACGAAGAGATAGGGTCGCCGCTGGTGCGCCGTCCCAGCGCGGCCATCGTGCTCAATATCCCCTCGATGGAGGCGTTCGAGCCGGCGGTCAAACCGGGGGGCGTGCTGGTGGTCAACAGTTCGCTCATCCCGCAAAAGAGCGAACGGGACGACATCCGCGTCATCTACATCCCCGCCAGCGACCTGGCGACCGATATGGGCAACGTCCGGTTGGCGAACGTCATCTGCCTGGCCGCTCTGGTCGAGGCCACCGGCGTCGTTTCACTCGAGGCGATCAAGCAGGCGTTGGAGAATCACCTGCCGGAGCGGCACCGCAAACTGTTGGGACTGAACTATGAAGCGATGGACAAAGGAGCGGCGTTAGCCGGATGAGTGAACCCGGTCCCAAAATCGGATTGGCCCTGAGTGGCGGTGGGGCCAGAGGAATCGCCCACGTCGGCGTGCTCCAAGTGATAGAGGAGGCGCAAATCCCCATCCACTTGCTGACCGGGACCAGTATGGGGGGAATCGTGGCCGCCGCTTACGCCGCCGGGCTGTCGCCAACCAAAATCGAACAATTTTTCCGCTCCTTGCACCTGTTCGACATTATCCAACGTGACCGGACGGGGATGGGGCTTTTGAGCCAGGACAAGATGGCAAACCGGCTGCGGGAAATGTTGGGGGGCGATCTGACCTTTGAACAATTAAAGATTCCTCTGGCTCTCGTCGCGGTTGACCTGGAGGCGGGTGAGGAGGTGATCATCCGCGCGGGTTCGGTCATCACGGGGCTGATGGCGACCTCGGCCGTGCCAATCCTCTTTCCACCGGTGCGCCGAGACGGCCGGTTGCTGATAGACGGTGGTGCGCTCAACAACTTGCCTTTCGACGTGGCGCGGCAGATGGGAGCCGACCGGGTCATCGCCGTGCACACCAGGCCCGATCTATCTGACGAGATGGGAACCGGTGACCCTCCCGGCGGGCACGGCCCGGAAGCGGTGATCCGTATGTTTCTCCACCGCTCCCGCTGGGCACCGCTCATAGAAGTGGCGGAGCGCAGCGCCAGCATCACTGGGCGTAAGTTGATCGAACAGCGCATGCAACAGTCGCCGCCCGATTTGACGATTGACATACCGCTAAAAAGCATAGGGCTGCTCGACCTGGATCAAGTAGACCGAACCATCACGAGTGGTCGAGAGGCCACGCGCCAACATCTGACCAGGTTACTGGAGCTGCGCGACACACCGCTCCCCAATCGCTGGGCCAGGTGGTGGCGCTCGCTGCACTCCCATACCTGACGTATCACAGCAAAATGTACAGCAAAATCGTTGTTCCCCTGGACGGGTCGGAATTAGCTGAGGGCGTGTTGCCTCACGTCGCGGAGGTGATTCGCGGACGCGAGAGCAGGGTCTATCTGCTCTCGGCATCTCCGCTCGCCAGGAGACGGGCGCCGGCCGCCGTGGACGTGCAACCCGCCTCCGCCGCTGTGCCAGAGGACTTGCAGGGGGTTATGCGGGAATTGATGGAATATCTGCGCGGCGCGGCGCAGCGGCTGGAGCCGACCAGCGCCGACGTGTGGATCGGTGTCCGCTTTGGCCGCCCTGCCGACGAGATCCTCGCCTTTGCCGACGAGGTAGAGGCCGACCTGATCGCCATGTCCACCCACGGGCGCTCCGGTATCCGGCGCTGGGTCTTTGGCAGTGTGACCGACCGGCTGCTGCACGGGGCGGCGTGCCCTGTGCTGCTGGTACGGGCCAGACAAGAGAATGCCGCAGCGCCATCTTACCAGCGCATCCTGGTTCCACTCGACGGTTCCGAAATAGCAGAACAGATAATACCTTATGTCAAAACGCTCATTCGCCCCCGCCAAACTCACATCTCGCTCGTCTCTGTCCTGACGACCGGGTTGGGGGATCGGACGGTGACGTTGTTGACCAGTTACCCACCGGGGATGCAGCTCGCCACGACTGCGCTGCGTCAGGCGGAGGTGCAGCTGCGGGTCTATCTACGCAGCGTGGCCGCCGCGCTGCGCGAGCGTGGGGCGATAGTGAGCATTGATATCCGGCAGGGTTCGCCGGCCGAAGAAATCCTGGCCCAGGCCGCCGCGAGCGGGGCAGACCTGATCTGTATGACCACACACGGCATTTCCGGAATCAGCCGTTGGGTATATGGGAACGTCGCCGGCAAGATATTGCACGGGGCGGCGTGCCCTGTGCTTATGGTACGTCCAACCAGCAAATAATTGGCGCAATGCCGCCGTTGTAGGGCAAGTTGTTAACTTGCCAACGCAATTTACCAAATCGCCAACGCAATTTACCAAATTGCGCTACGGCACAATTTACCAAATCGCGCTACGTACCGCCGTTGTAGGGCAAGTTGTTAACTTGCCAACGCAATTTACCAAATCGCCAACGCAATTTACCAAATTGCGCTACGGCACAATTTACCAAATCGCGCTACGCGCGAGTATAGAAGGAGAAATAAAAAATATGAACATTGGTATCCCCAAAGAACGCAGAGATATGGAACAGCGCGTCGGGCTGACCCCCTACGGTGTGACGTTGCTCACTCACGCCGGCCACACTTGCTACATCGAAAAGGAAGCCGGGCTGGGAGCAGGGTTTACCGATTACCATTACGAAAAAGCCGGCGGGCGGATCGTCTATTCCGGCGAGGAGGTCTATGGCCGGGCGGACATGGTGCTCAAGGCGGTGCGCCCGGTCAAAGAAGAGTTGGATTGGCTGCGCGAGGGGCAAATCCTGGCCGGATTCCTCCACCTGGCCGCCGCCCGGCGGGAGACGGTACAGACACTGCTGGACAAAAAAGTCACCGCCATCGCCTACGAGACTATCGAGGAAGATGACGGCACGCTGCCCGTCCTGCGCACGATGAGCGAGGTGGCCGGACGTATGGCCCCACAACTGGCAGCCACGTTCTTGCAGAGCAATTACGGCGGGCGCGGGGTGCTGCTCAGTGGCGTGCCCGGCGTCCCCCCCGCCAGAGTTGCCATCCTGGGCGGCGGCGTGTTGGGCACGAACGCCGCCCGCACTTTTCTGGGGATGAAAGCGGACGTGTTCCTCCTCGACCGCAATCTGGAAAAGCTGCGCCAGATAGACCGCGAGTTCGATGGCTGCGTCACCACGATGGTCGGCTACTCTTTCAACATCGCCCGCGTGGCCCGCTTTGCCGAGGTTTTGATTGGGGCAGTCTTGACGCCAGGGGCCAGGGCGCCGGTCATCGTCACCCGCGAGATGGTTCGTTCGATGAAAAAGGGCGCAGTCATCATGGACTTTAGCATTGACCAGGGCGGATGTGTGGAGACCAGCCGGCTCACCACGCTGCGCGATCCGGTTTTCATCGAGGAAGGTATTGTGCATTTTTGCGTCCCCAACGTGCCCGGTGCAGTGCCGCGCACGGCGACCCACGCTTTCAACAACGCCGTCTGGCCCTACCTGCGCCACATTGCAGATGCGGGGCTGGAACAGGCACTGGCAGAGCTTCCAGCGTTGGGTCGAGGTGTCGCTACCAAAGACGGCGAGATTATGAACCAGGCGCTGTCTGCTTCCTACCACGCCGGAGGTAAATAGACGATGAGTTGGATGGAAACATACCAGAGCCGGGTCACGACCGCCGAGGAAGCAATAGCACAGGCTGTCAAATCTGGAGACCGCATTTTCTTGACCGGCAACTGTAGCGTTCCCCAAAAGCTGCTCGGCGCACTGGTCGCCCGCGCACCAGAGTTGGAGAACGTCGAGGTCTGCCACGCCCTCACCATCGGGTCGAGCGATTACGTCGCCCCGGAGATGGAGGGGCACATCCGGGCCAACTCGCTCTTTATCGGCCCCAACGTGCGCAAAGCGGTGCAGCAGGGGCGGGCCGATTTTACCCCCGTGCTCCTCTCCGAGTTTACGCTGTTGTTCAAGCAAAACATCTTGCCGCTGGACATCGCTTTCGTCAACCTCTCGCCGCCGGACGAGCACGGCTTTTGCTCCTACGGTATCGAGACCGGGCTGACCAAGACACCGGCAGAAGCGTCCAGGATCATCGTCGCCGAGGTGAACGAGAACATGCCCCGCTGCCTGGGTGATTCTTTCATCCACGTCAGCCGGCTGGATTACATCGTGCCGGTGGACTATCCGCTGATGGAACTGCCGATGTCGGAGGGGGAGCTTTCGGACGTGCACGCCAAAATCGGCCAGTACATCGCCGATCTGATTCCCGACGGGGCGACGATGCAAATGGGTATCGGCGCTATCCCCGACGCGGTGCTCAACTTTTTGGGCGACAAGCACGACCTGGGAGTCCACACCGAGTTGTTCTCGGATAGCGTGATTGATATGGTCGAGGCCGGCGTCATCACCAACGCCCGCAAGACGTTGAATCCCGGCAAGATCACGGCCGGGTTTATGATCGGCACCCACCGGCTCTACGAGTGGGCGCACGACAACCCGCTGATCGAGCTGCGCCGCACCGAGTACATCAACGACCCGTTCGTCATCTCCCAGAACTATCGGCAGGTGGCGATCAACTCGGCCATCGAGGTGGATTTGACCGGGCAGGTGTGCGCCGACTCTATCGGCCCCAAGCTGTATAGCGGCGTGGGGGGACAACTGGATTTTATCTACGGCGCGTCCCGCTCCGAGGGAGGCGTGCCGGTCATTGCCCTGCCCGCCACCGCCAGAGGGGGCCAGGTGAGCCGCATTGTGCCGATGCTCAAGCAAGGGGCGGGGGTCGTCACCAGCCGCTACCACGTCCACTACGTGGTGACGGAATACGGCGTCGCCAGTCTCTATGGCAAGACGATCCGGCAGCGGGCGCAGGAGTTGATCAACATCGCCGCCCCCCAATTCCGGGATGAACTGACCCGCGCGGCGCGGGAATTGAATTATATCTAGCACATTTACCATCCGGAGGAATTATGACCGTTGACCCCAAGATTCAACAACTGCACGAGATGAGAGAAAAAGCCAAGCAGGGTGGTGGCGAGAAACGCATCGAGCGCCAACACGCCAAAGGCAAACTGACTGCGCGGGAGCGGATCGAAAAGCTGCTCGACCCCGGTTCCTTCCGCGAGATAGACATGTTCGTCACCCACCGCACCGTCGGGTTTGGGATCGAGGAGCAAAAGTATCTCTCCGATAGCGTCGTCACCGGCTGGGGCAAGATCGAGGGCCGGCTGGTGTACGTCTTTTCGCAAGATTTCACCGTCTTTGGCGGCTCGCTGGGCGAGGTCCACGCCGAAAAAATCTGCAAGGTGATGGATCTGGCAATCAAGAACGGCGCACCGGTCATCGGCCTGAACGATTCCGGCGGCGCGCGCATCCAGGAGGGAGTGGTCAGTCTGGCGGCATACGCCTACGTCTTTTTGCGTAACGTCATGGCGAGCGGGGTCGTGCCCCAGATCAGCGCCATCCTGGGGCCATGCGCAGGAGGGGCAGTTTACTCTCCGGCGATGACGGACTTTACTCTCATGGTCAAGGGAACCAGTTTCATGCACATCACCGGGCCGGAGGTGATCAAGGCGGTGACGCGGGAGGAGGTCACGTCCGAGGAGTTGGGCGGGGCGATGACTCACAACACCAAGAGCGGGGTGGCTCACTTTGCCGCCGAGAACGAGGAGGATTGTCTGCAACTGACCCGCGACTTGTTGAGTTATATGCCGCAGAACAATATGGAAGACCCGCCTTTCGTCCCCACCGATGACCCGCCTGACCGCATGGACGAGGCACTGGATACACTCGTGCCCGATAACCCCAACAAAGCCTACGATATGAAAGAGATCGTCCGCCGCGTGGTTGACGATGGCGTCTTTTTGGAAGTACACCAACACTGGGCGCAAAACATCATCGTCGGTTTCGCCCGGCTGGGCGGGTTCAGTGTGGGAATCGTGGGGCAGCAGCCGATGGTCATGGCGGGGGTGCTGGACATCGAGTCATCAATCAAAGCGGCCCGTTTCGTCCGTTTCTGCGACGCTTTCAATATCCCCATCATCACTTTCGAGGACGTGCCGGGCTTTTTGCCCGGCGTGGCACAGGAGCACGGCGGCATCATCCGCAACGGGGCCAAGTTGCTATACGCTTATTGCGAGGCCACCGTGCCCAAGATCACCATCATCACCCGCAAAGCGTACGGCGGGGCCTACGATGTGATGAGTTCCCGCCACATCCGGGGCGACATCTCTTATGCCTGGCCCACCGCCGAGATCGCGGTGATGGGGCCGGACGGCGCGGTGAACATCATCTTCCGCAAGGAACTGGCAGCAGCCGACGACCCGGCAGCGGAGCACGCGCGGCTGGCGCAAGAGTACCGTGACCAGTTCGCCAATCCTTACGTTGCCGCAGCGCGGGGATACATTGACGACGTGATCGAGCCACATGAGACCCGCCCCCGTCTGATCGAGGCGATCGAGATGTTGCAGAACAAGCGGGACTCGAACCCGCCGAAAAAGCACGGCAACATCCCACTGTAAAATCGGACTGGACGCAGATCGGATGCAAGAGGCGAAACAGCGTTTTCAGTGCTTGGTCTGCCCTGGTTTGGGAAACAGAAAGGCATCAGCACCGCCTGATTTGAGCGACGTATTGCGCCGGATAGACGAGATACTCTATCCCCACAACCCGGAGAAAGGAGTATGACGATGGATAAAAAGATCAACCTGACTCAGGCCGCCGCCCGATTGACTCAACCCTTTACCCACATCGTGGTTGGGCAGGTGGACAATTACTGCGCTTATCTCAGTCGTTTCCAGGGCAGCTATCGCTTTCACAAACACGCCAAAGACGAAATGTACCTGGTGCTGGAAGGCGAGATCAACATAGATTATCCTGACGGCCAATGTGTCACGCTGTGCGAGGGAGAGAGCATCGTGGTCAAGGCCGGGGAAGAACACCGCTCCCGCGCCGAACAGGAGAGTCTGGTGCTGATGTTCAAGGCGCGAGATCTGTTTGCAGAGTAGAACACGGATCAGCGGGATTATCGGATTGGGCGACGCGGTTCAGCCGTGCGCTAAAAATCAGAAAACCCGGCACATCCGTGTTATCAAGAACTCGGATCAGCAGGATTGTCAGATTGGGTGACGCGGCCCAATCGTGCGCTAAAAATCAGATAATCCGGCACATCCGTGTTATTAGAACTCGGATCAGCAGGATTGTCGGATTGGGCGATCTCACCCACCCATGTTGTGGAGGTACATCATGGTCAAACTGCTATACAAAAAAGACACCGGTATCATCATCGGCATATACTACAATGTCTACAACGGCATGGGACACACCTACCCTGAGTACATCTTTGAGAACGCCATGATGGGCGATTTGCGAATCATCCACGTCCCATGCATCCGCCAAGACGAATACAAGATCTTTTACAAAGGCTACATCGTCGGCATACAACGACTCGATCTATTCGTCGCCGGCGAGATCGTCGTCGAAATCAAAGTCGTGCCTGTCCTGCTCCCAATTCACATAGCACAGACAATCTCGTACATCAAAGTCGTCGGCAAACAAGTCGGGCTACTCTTTAACTTTGGCAGCCCCAAACCAGAATTCGAGCGACTATACTTTGAACAACGATCTCCTCAAGATGACCTTGAAACGGTCATGCGCACCCTGCCCGAATTTCCCGGTTCTTATCTCTCCCCTGAACTCACCTACGACATCATCGGCGGACTGCTCGATGTTCACACTGCCCTGGGGCCGGGCTTTATCCACCGCATTTATGCCAACGCCTGCTACCGTGAGTTGCAACTGCGCGGGCTGCAAGTACGCCCACAAAAGGAATACCAGGTCATCTACCACGATCGTCCCGTCGGCGAGATCAAATTTGGGCACTTGCTCGTCAACGGTTCCGTATTCGTTTTCCCAGTCGCCGTCCAAAACATCAACGACATCAATATCAACAATCTCAAAGACTGGATGCGTATCCAAAAAGTTCCTCTGGCGATCCTGGCTAACTTTTACGATACCAGTCTCAAACCAATCGTGCTGCGGATATGAGCCGATAACATCCATCTGGTAGAGAACACGGATAGACAGGATTATCGGATCGGAGACTCTTGCCCATCCGTGTA
>CAYNVC010000063.1:0-2871 GCA_964400615.1 uncultured Anaerolineales bacterium
ATCCGATCCGTAAATCCTGCTGATCCGTGTTCTCACACGAACGGGCAGGATCATCCGATCCGCAAATCCCGCTGATCCGTGTTCTCACACGGACGGGCAGGATCATCCGATCCGCAAATCCCGCTGATCCGTGTTCTCACACGGACGGGCAGGATCATCCGATCCGTAAATCCTGCTGATCCGTGTTCTCACACGAACGGGCAGGATCATCTGATCCGTGTTCTCACACGGACGGTCAGGAGAAAAATGGACAACCAACAAGTTCTAGTCTTGGTAGCAGGCATCGTCGTGCTGGGGGCGTTTATGTTTTGGCCCCAGTATCAGGCCCGGCGGCGGAGCGAAAAGCGAATCGCCGCCCTCAAGGTGGGAGACGAGGTGATGACGGTCGGTGGGATCATCGGCAAGTTGACCTATCTCGACGTTGAAGCCAAACGCGCTCGCCTCGAGATCGCGGACGGCGTAGAAATGCGGGTCGTGCTCTCTGCCATCGGCCACACACTCGAATCAGCCTAACAGGTTGGCGGAGAGATTTTCACGGGTTAGAGCTGCGCCCCTGGCTTTTGGGGGCGCTCTCTCCGCTAATCCAACCCTGATATCATCCGATGGAAATTCAGGTCGCCGTCGCCAAAATCGGCAAATGGGCCACCAGTGAGAGCGGTGACACACTGGAAATGATCGAACGCCCACGGGGCGGGATTTCGTTCGTGCTGGCGGACGGTCAACGTTCGGGGCGGGCGGCCAAAGCGATCAGTAACCTGGTGGCCCGCAAGGCGATCTCAGAGTTGGCGGAGGGGGTGCGGGACGGGGCAGCGGCCCGGGCGGCCAACGATTACCTCTACACCCACAAAGGGGGCAAGGTCTCGGCCACGCTCAACATCCTCTCGGTTGATCTGACCTCCGGCACGTTGGTGCTTTCGCGCAACAGCCATTGCCCCATCGTCGTCGTCACGCCCGTGGATGGGCTGTGGCTGATTGACGAGCCAGCGCAGCCGGTCGGCGTGCACAGCGGCACCAGACCGCAGATCACCGAGTTGCCGTTGCGTGCCAGGACGGTGGTCGTGGTCTACACCGACGGTCTGGAGGCGGCCGGGGCGCGCTCCACGCCTGTATTCGACGTCCCGGCGGCGGTGCGCGAGATTTTGTCCTCCGGCCAGACGAGCGCCCGCCGGGTGGCGGACGAACTACTCGAACGAGCGATGGCGCTGGACGAGGGCCGGCCCCGCGACGACATCAGCGTGCTCGTGCTGCGGGTCGTGGATAGCGCCAGCGACGGCGTGCGCCGTCTGGCACTCGCTCTTCCCTTGTGAGGTATAGAATGCTATCGGGTCACTCGCGCCGTTACCTGTACGCCCTCTGGCGCGACACGCGGGTGTTGGTACGCCAGTTCCACGCCTCGCTCATCGCCTTCGCCGTGCTCCTGGGCGGTGGGACTGTGGCGCTGCACCTCTTTTATCTCTACCCCGAAACCGGCCAGGGGATAGGCTGGGCCGAATCATTCCACGCTGCCTTCAAACTCATCTTTTTGGAGACAATCCTCCCCCTGCCCCGAGATTTTGGTTTGCGGGTTTTGTTCATCCTGGCTCCCCTGGTTGGACTGGCCGTCGCCGCCGACGGCGTGTTGCGCTTTGGCATGGCGCTGTTCGACCGGCGCGAGCGGAAGGAGGCATGGCAAGTGGCTATCGCTTCGACCTACCACGATCACATCGTCGTCTGCGGCCTGGGAAAAGTCGGCTATCGGGTGGTGAAGGAACTGCTCGAACTGGGGGAAAACGTCATCGGGATCGAGCACGACCCCGCCGGCCCGTTTCTGGAAGAAATACGCCGCATGAACGTCCCCGTGTTGCTGGGCGACGCCCGCCAGCGGGAAATGTTGGAAAAAGCGAACGTACAACTAGCCTCCGCCATCGTCGTCTGCACCCAGGACGACCTTTCCAACCTGGACATTGCGCTCGATGCCAGAGCGCTCCAACCGGGCATCAAGGTGGTGCTGCGCATGTTCGATTCTCAACTGGCGGAGAGGGTGAGGATTGGGTTCGACATCCACACCGCCTTTAGCACCTCGGCGCTGGCGGCGCCCGTCTTTGCTGCCGCCGCCACCCGCGCCCAGATCGAGCACTCGTTCTACGTGGCCGGCGTGCTGATGAACGTGGCCCGCGTCTCGGTGCGGGACGGGTCGGCGCTGGATGGGCGCACCGTGGCCCAGGTGGAGCGGGATCTCGATATCTCGATCATCTCGCGTGGGGAGCAGGATGATCTCGACCTGCACCCTGCCCCGGACGTCACACTGTGCGCGGGCGATTGCCTGGTCGTCTTTGCCTCGCTGGAAGCGCTGGCCGGTTTGCGCGAGATGAACGGGGAACGGCCCAACTCGAACCGTGGACGGAGCCGCCGTGCCTGGCTGGCGTGGAAAAAGCCGGTTGAACCGTGAAACGGATCGGAAACGAGAGCCATCCCCTGATTGCCGTCGTCGGCCCGTGCGCCGCCGGAAAATCAACGCTCGTCCGCGCACTGCGGGAGCGGGAGTACAACGCCCGCGAGGTGGCGCAAGAGCACTCTTACGTGCCCGATATGTGGCAGCGCATCACCGCCCCCGACCTGCTGATCTACCTGGATGTCTCCTGGGAAACCGCCATCCAGCGCCGCCGCAGCGATGGCGGCCCGGCATGGTGGGCCGAACAATCCCGTCGCCTGCGCCACGCCCGCCAGCACGCCCATCTCTACCTCGATACCGACGAATTGACGCCGCGCCAGGTGTTGGAAAGAGTGCTGGATTTTCTCGTATCGTGGTTGCCTGGCATACCAGAGTAGGACGCAGACGAACGCTGAAAACGCCGTTTTCCCTCCGTCACCCGATCTGCGTCCGGCAGCCGG
>CAYNVC010000063.1:2971-10583 GCA_964400615.1 uncultured Anaerolineales bacterium
CGAACGCTGAAAACGCCGTTTTCCCTCCGTCACCCGATCTGCGTCCGGCAGCCGGTACGCTGGAATCGAACAGCCCTGGGGCAGGTATAGTTACGATGTTGCGGGATTGGCCCACTGAGGGTATAATGTAACCAGCAATGGATTTGCCTGCCAGATACAGGCCGTGATAAAAAGCGAAGCGGGCGCTCAGACGCCCGCTTCTGGGTAAAGGTAGGAAAATGGACTGGATTAGTGTAGCACTTTGGCTGACCGGGACGTTGATCGTCGTCCTGGGGCCGCTGGTTTTGATTCACGAGCTGGGCCACTATGTCCTGGCTAAACTGGCGGGGGTACGGGTCGAAGAATTTGGCTTTGGCTTTCCTCCCCGCATGTTAAAACTATGGTACGGCAGGGGAGAGATGATGGTCGGCAGCACGCGCGTGATCATACCCCCAGCCCTCAGACGGCCTGCCGGGCTGCGAGGTGGGGCCTGGGTGGACGTCGTCACCCGGCAGCGGGATGACGGCGATTACGTCCTGCAACGCCTGACGGTGCTCGACCCCGCCGCCGATGACATCAAGCCCAAACGGGAATACGTGGACGCAGGCGTGCGTATACAGGGTGAGGTGACTCTGCTGGAGCCTGGCACTCTGTACAGCCTCAACTGGCTGCCGCTGGGCGCTTTTGTGAGAATGACCGGCGAGGACGACCCCTCCGACCCGCGCAGCCTGGCCGCCCAACCCAAACGCTGGCGCGTGGCGATCCTGGCGGCGGGAGCGGTACTCAACATCATCATCGCCGTCTTTTTGAGCACCGCCGTCTACACCTCCGGCCTGCCGGAGAAATGGGTGGTCCAAATCACCACCGTTGAACCGGAGAGCGCCGCCGCAGAAGCGGGAATCCTGCCGCGCGACATCATCCTGGCCGCCGACGGACAAGCGATAGATGATGGGTTGCTGCAACTGCGCAACATCATCCAGGCCGCACCGGAGCGGGAGGTCGAGTTGACCGTTTTGCGCGGGAAAGAGACGCTGACCCTGACTGCGACTCCCCGGCGCGATTCCGACGGGCACGGCCTGCTCGGCATCTGGATGTCCCCCTGGCCCGATAGGAGCGGCATGCAGACGTATTCCCTGCCCCAGGCACTGCGAGCCGGGGTCAACGATATGGTCCAGGCCATAGTGATGACTGTGCAGCTCCCGGCCAGACTCATCCGGGGCGGTGCCACCTCCGCCGAGGACCGTCCCGTCAGCATAGTCGGTATCAGCCAGGTGTTGACCATCAGCTTGCAGCAGAGCGTCGAGTGGGGCGTGGCCTTCCCCGTGCTGCAAACCGCTTCCCTCATCAGCCTGGCACTGGGCCTGACCAACTTGTTGCCCCTGCCGGCACTGGATGGCGGGCGCATATTCTTTGTGCTCGTCGAAGCGTTGCGTGGCCGCCGCATTCCCCCCGAACGTGAAGCCGTGATTCACTTTGTGGGCATGGTTGTCCTGGTCGGCCTGATGCTCTTTGTAATGTTCCAGGACGTGATCAACCCAATCATCCCCTGGTCGTGGCTGAAATGAGATGGCAGAGACGCTAGACGCACTACTCGCCGAATTACACACAGCCACCGCGTTACCGGCCCAGGCAGCGCTGTATCACCTTTCCGGCCTGGATCCAGAAACAGCGGGGCGCGTGCGCCAGGCGTGGCCGGACTATCCCACCGAACTGCGCCGCCGCCTGGTCGCCCGGCTGGTCGAGCTGGCCGAAGCGGACTTTGAGGTAGACTTTGGCGCCGTCTTCCGCCTGGGCCTGGAAGACGAGGATGGCGCCGTGCGCACGGCGGCAATCGAGGGATTGTGGGAAGACCGGGATGTACATTTGATCTCCTCCCTTGTCTCCCTCCTGCTAGAGGACCAGGTCACTGCCGTGCGGGCGGCTGCGGCCACGTCGCTGGGCCGTTTCGTCCTCCTGGGCGAGGTGGCCGAAACCCGCCTGGATCCGCACGTGGCGGCGTACCAGGCCCTGTTGACCGCGTGCCGGAACCTGGAAGAGGATTCCCAGGTGCGCCGCAGAGCGCTAGAGTCGTTGGCCTACGTGGGCAATCAGGCCGTGGCCGACTTGATCCGCGCCGCCTACTCTGACCCGGAAGAGGACGTGCGTATCAGCGCCGTCTTTGCCATGGGGCGCAGCGCCGACGATTGCTGGGCCAGATACGTGCTCCGCGAACTCGCCAGCCCCAGCCCCGGGCTGCGCTACGAGGCCGCCATCGCCTGCGGAGAACTCGAACTCGATGACGCCGTGCCCGACCTGTTGGAACTGGCCGACGACTCGGACCCGCAAGTGCAATGGGCCTCCTTGTGGGCGTTGGGACAGATCGGCGGCGAGGCAGCGCGCGAGGCCCTCGAACGTTATTGCGAATCCGAGGACGAATCCACGCGGACGGCGGCCGAGGAAGCCCTGAATGAACTGCTGTTCCTCCACGGAGACCTGACCGACATATTTACATTTGAAATTTAGCTCGACTTGCGTGCACGTAGAGCAAGTTGCCAACTTGCCCAATGATCGAAATCATCGTCTGGCACGCCAGGCGCGTCGAAATGCGAGTCCGAATTTAGCCGGTGACGTATGAATTACGGTTGTTGTAAGAGACGACTGCTCATCACCTCGACCCTGCTGCTGGGACTGTTGTTGGCCCCGCTCCCCGCCGCCGCCAGCGGCGGCATCACCGTGGTCGAAAGCAAAGCCGAGTCCAGCTTTGCCCAACAAATCACCTTTACGCTGCGGGCTGCCTCCGAATCCGAAATCAGCTCCGTGTACCTGTTCTTCCGCGCCATCGGCGACGAGCAGGCCAGGTCCGAGGCCATAGATTTCGAACCGGGCCAAGAGATCACCGTCAGCTACGTCCACGACCTGCGCCGGTTCCCACTGCCCCCATTTACCAGAGTGACCTTTTGGTGGTGGATCGAGGACCAGGCGGGCAACGAGCTGACCACCGAACCGCGGCAGATCGAGTACACAGATAACCGCTTCGATTGGGAGCAACTCGGTGCCGCCGGCGTCACCGTCCACTGGCCCCAGGGGCGCGGCGACCCCGCTTTTGGGCAGGCGGCGCTCGATATTGCCACGACCAGCCTCACGGAAATCAACGCCGAACTGCACGCCCCGCTGCCGCCGGACGTTTCGATCTATGTCTACGATGCGCAGTACAACCTGGATGCCGCGATGTTACTCACGGGGCACGATTGGGTGGTCGGACAGGCACATCCCGATCTGGGCGTCATCCTCGTCGCCGTGCCGGACGATGAGGGGTACGTCTCCCGCATGAAGCGCTACATTCCGCACGAGATCACCCACTTGCTGGTCTACCAGGCAGTCACGCCGGCCGGATACAAGTACGTTCCCGAATGGCTGGACGAGGGACTGGCTACGGCCAACGAAAAGCTGCCGACCCCCGAGTTCGACCTGGCGCTCACGGAGGCGCGAGAGGCGGGGCAACTGCTGCCGCTCGAATACCTGTGCGTCCCCTTCCCGCCCGACCAGCACACGGCCATACTGGCCTACGCCCAGAGCGGCAGCGTGGTGCGCTTTATCCGTGCCCGGTACGGCGCAGCCGGGATACGCGCCCTGCTGGCGGCCTACGCCGGCGGCGCCAGTTGCGCCAGCGGCGTCCAGGATGCCCTGGGAGTCAGCCTCGGTGGACTGGAGACCGCCTGGCGGGCCAGCCTGGAGCCGCAAGCTCCCTGGCAGGCCACGTTCGACCGGGTCGGCGTTTGGGTGGGGCTGTGGCTGCTCAGTTTGCTGGCGGCAGTGCCGATGATCGGTGGGCTGCGTCGTCGTTGATACAAATGGCGAATGGCGAATGGCGAATGGCGTAGCCACTCGCTGCATTTGTGGTCAGGGGAGGGAAAAAACGCTATGGACAACATTCTCGTCTTTGACGTGGAAACCCAGCACATCGCTTCCGAGGTGGGCGGCTGGGACCACATCCGTGATATGAAACTGGCTGTCGGCGTGACCTACAGCGTGGCCGAGGCTCTCTACCGCGATTACACGGAAGAGCGGGTTGGCGACCTCATCGCCGCTCTGCGCGCAGCCGATTTGGTGGTCGGCTACAACCTGCTGCGCTTCGACTATGAGGTGTTGCGTGCCTACACCGACGATCCCCTGACCGACCTGCCGACGGTGGACATGCTGCGCGACCTCCACCGGACGCTGGGCTGGCGGCCCAAACTGGACGGGATAGCGTCTGCCACGCTGGGCGAGGGCAAGAGCGCCGATGGGCTACAGGCCGTGCGTTGGTTCAAGGAGGGCAAATTGGATCAGGTGACGGCCTATTGCCGCAAGGACGTGGAGGTCACCTGGCGGGTGTACGACTTTGGGCGCAAGAACGGCTACGTCCAATACTATGACCGCCGGTTGCGCCTGCACAAGGTCCCGGTGCGCTGGTGATGGATCGTTAGCCTGCAAATGTAGCGGGTTGGCGACTTACAGGATGGTCTGGTGGTAGAGACAAATCGCCCCCAACCGGAAGCGCGTCTGCACGCCGTCGTCCACGGACGGGTACAGGGGGTCAACTTTCGTTATTACACCACGCACACGGCCCAGCGCCTCGGCCTGACCGGCTGGGTCGCCAATCGCTGGGACGGCACGGTAGAGACCGTCGCCGAAGGGACGCGCCAGGCACTGGATGAATTCCGCGCCTTTTTGTACCAGGGTTCTCCCTCCGCGTTCGTGCAGCGGGTCGAGGCCGAGTGGGAACCCCCCAGCGGCGAATTCCAACGTTTCAGGGTCCGATATTTATGAGAAATAATCCAGAACGGTTAGCCTGGGTAATTTTGTTGCTTTCGTTCTTTACCTGCGTCAGCCTGGCGGTAGCCACTCCATTGAGCATCCGCCATTACATCCTCTATTCCTGCGTGGAGCAGGACGTGACGCTAGAAGTGCAACGCCCACCGTTGAGCGTCACCTTGCCGCGCCGGGATCTGCCGATCTCTGTCGCCGACAGGATGGACGACATCCACGAACATACGATCATCGCCACCGACGCCACGGCCGGGCGACTCGTGGTGCACGCCCCTCAAGTGGATAGCCCCGTCATCGTCACCGTCCAGCTTTACGATAACACCGAGGTTGTCCTTTCCTCGGCCCACTCCCCCCGTTTCTCCGTCAGCCATCTGCCTCACTCTATCACCCTGAGCGTGCGGAAAGGGCGGGTGCGCATTGGCGTCTCCAACAGTGACGACCGCCCCACCATCGTCCAGATAAACACGTCCCACGGGACGGTCACGCTTGCAGATGGCAGTTACGAGATCAAGGTCAATGCCAAGACAGAGGTCACGGTGCGCTCCGGTCAGGCCGATGTATCCAACGACGATTTAGCCGTGCAACTGGGACCGGCGGAACGAGCGATTGTGAACGATGGGCGGATCGTCGGCCCGCAACCTGCCCCCCGCAATCTAGTCACCAATGGCGACTTTCAGGCTCAGTTGGATGGGTGGACGAGTTACAACAAGGACATTGAGATCGCGGGCGAGCCAGAGGGGCAGGTGCGGCCAATCAAGCTAGATGCTCAGTGGGCGGCTGTCATCGAACGTGAGGGGAAGGGACACGACGAGACTGGCATCAGCCAGCAACTCGACGCGGACATTCACGACTTTAGTTTTCTACAGCTGTATCTCTCGCTACGCATCGAGGAACAAAACGTGCCGGTGTGCGGCAAGGACGGGAGCGAATGCCCGGTGATGGTGCGCATCAACTATCAAGACACCTACGGCGCAGATCGGGAGTGGCTCCAGGGTTTTTACTCGATGCTGGATACTAACACACCTGGGAATCAACCCGTTTGTACCACGTGCAGCACACGTAACGAGCACATCCGAGTTCCGGAGAACACCTGGTACCCGTATCTCTCGCCCAACCTGATTCCGTTGCTTTCGCAGGACGGTCAACCGCCAGCCTCGATCACATCCATCACCATCTATGCCTCCGGGCACACGTACCGGGCCGCCATCGCCGAAGTCGAACTGATTGGGCAGGAGTGAGAACACAGGAGCAAGAAACCGGGTTTTTGAGAAAAAACCCGGTTTCTCATTTGTTTCGCAAGCCCTCACATCTGTGAGGGCTTGCGAAATCTGGCTACAACTGGCTCAACCTCTGCCTTAGCTCGTCCGGCGAGTTTGCCGTGACGGGAGTATACTCGACTCCGGGATAATGCTCCGCAAAGAAGGAGCGCAGGTCTGTGGGCCACTGCTGCGGGTTGACCGCTATCACGCGCCGCACGTTCAAATCACCGATTCCGGCGTCGTCGGCGCTGCCCCCGATGGTGTACTTGTGCCGATCCCACGAGCCATCCACTGCCGCCAGTGCCCAGGCTGCATCGGCCTGGGGGGGCAATAGCACATAAGTGCGGGTGTACTGCTCGCGGGGCAGCCCCCGCGCTGCCGGGGCGGGCCGCGCGGCCCCGAATGTGCTCGTCGCCTGTGCGCCGCCGGAGGCAGAGAGAGCGATGGTGTGTGTCCCGGCCTCTTTCAACGGGGACGTGGTAAATACCCAGGTGTGTTGCCCGCCGTCGCCCCCGGTGGCCGTCGGGCTGAGCGGCAGCAGCGCCCCCGAAGGCTGACGCACGCTCACCTGGATGCCGGCCAACATGCTCTTGGAACGCACGTCAATTTTTACCGGCTGGCCGACCTGGGGGTGGGCCGGATTGTAGCTCAGTTCCACCTGCGGCGGCTCCTGGTGATCGTCCCCGTCCCCACCCACTGCTACCAACTCGGCGTCATCCCAATAGGCGTCGCTGTGTTTGAACGACCACAGCGTTTGAGAGCGCAGAAACACCGTGACGGCGTTGGACTGGGCAGTCGCTTCCACGCTCAACTCCTGGCAGTAACCGTTATAGATGTGATACCCCTCGCCCCAGATCACGTCGTTGGACAGGGGATCGCTGCCGCCGTTCGGGTCTATGCCAACCCAGAACGTAAAGTTCGGCTTGGCGTCGGTCTGCGGGTCGCCGGTGTCGTGGGGTAAGTTATCAGAGGCGGGCCAGGCCACCACGTCGTATCCGGCCCCATCCGACCAGCGCCCGTCGTCGGGGTGTCCGCCGTCCTCTGCGCCGGCGTGGTTGCTCCAGGCGTGCGCCCAGGCGGTCAGGCGCAATCTGGTTCCCGGTGCGACCTCTACCCGCTGGAGGAACCCGGCATCGTGGCGGCGGAAAAAGGTGAACAAGAGCATTCCCTTTTGACCACCGTGTACCCGCCGGGGGTCGTGTTCTTTCCACGCATCGCGCACCTCCGGCTGATCCCACGTCCCCGGATCGTGGCGGAACCAGGTCGTCCATTTTGGAGGGGTAAAGATGTTGCCCACTTCTTTCTCGTATGGCTCCGCGCCCTCGGGGAAAATCAGGACGCGGTGGGATTTTTCTTCGCCCCAATCAGCCTCGAAACCTCCGTTTTTGACATAGTTCTGTGCCATCTGTCGCCTCCTTGGTCTGACTGAATCGTCTCACTCGAATCCCAGCCCGCGCTCGCGCAGGCTCACAAAGCGATGCTGCCCGATGATCAAATGGTCGAGCACCGCGATATCCAGCATAGTTCCCGCCGCTGCCAGCCGCTGTGTTACCTCCACGTCTTGGGGTGATGGGGTAGGGTCGCCA
>CAYNVC010000064.1:0-10484 GCA_964400615.1 uncultured Anaerolineales bacterium
TCCGCCTCGACCTCGGATGTCACGTCCCGCAGCACGATCACGGTGCCCAAAAGTTCGCCATCTTCGGCGCGTACTGCCGCCGAGTGCGCTCTGATTACTTTTTGGCCCACCTCGATCTGTCGCCGTTCCAGCAGCCAGGGATTTGTTTTTGTTTTCTCCTCTTCGTCATAGCTCCCGCTCGGCGGCTCACGCAGCGGCCCAAGCATGAAATTTTCCGATATTTCGGCCAACAACTTTTCTGCCGCCGTGTTCAGTGATTCAAAACTTCCGTCCAGGTGTTCCAGCAGGACGCCGTCGCCGATGCTGGCGAGTATCGCCCGCATACGGCCCAGCGTCTCTTCCAGTTCCTGGGTGCGGGTTTCCAGGCGACTGGTCATCTCGTCGAAGGTCGTCGCCAGCATGCCGATCTCGTCGGTTCTGGCGATGCCGGTACGCTGGTCGAGTCGCCCCGCCGCCACGGCCCGCGAGGCCTGTACCAGTTGGATGATGGGCGCAATGATGCGTTGCGAGATCAGGTAGCCAAGCACTACGACGAACACCGTGGCGACCGCAAATATCAGCATATAAGTATTGCGGCTGGCGCTGCCGGCCTGGAGGATAAAGTTGGTGGGCAGGGCGACGGCAAAGACTCCCAGGCCATCGTTGCCCACGCGCAGCGGCGCCCAGGCGAGCCGGTACGAGTGATTGTTGAATTCGACGTTCTTGAGCAGAGTGAAATTGGGTTCTGCCGTGATTTTGGCGTATAACTCGGGCGAGATCGAAAACGCTCTCGCCAGAGCTTTTTGGGCGGATTGCCCGCCGGACTCGAAGGTGGCGCCGATGATGCTGATTTCGTCGCCGCCGGTGTAGATAATTACGTTAGCCAGTGCGCTCTCTCTCAGGTATGGCAACAGTGTGTCGAGCGACGTGCCCACGACCACGACGCCCACGACCTGGTCGTTCTGGATAACCGGAAGGGCGGTGAAATAGTAATAGCGGCCATCTGCACGATCAATACCCAGGCTGCGTTTGGGTAGTGCGTTTGGATCGCCGGAAGCGAGCAAATCCTGGGCGATCCACATCTGGGAAATATCGGTCTGTTCTCCTGCCGGTACGAGAAAATCGTCGTTCTGTTTGAGCAGGTGCAGTGCTTCCTCGCCCCGCGCGTCAAAGATGATGAGGGTATCTATACCCTGGTTGGAGGCTGTAGGTTTGACCAGCTCGAGCAGTCCGTTTTTGTCTCCGGTCTGTAACGCATTGCTCACGCCATCTATGTAGGCTATTGCTTTGGCAGAGACGATGTGATCTTCCTCGCGGCGCACCATGCTGTCCGAGACAGAGCGCCCGGCGTCGAGTACCTGGTTGGTCAGACGTTCGTCCAGCGATCCGGCCACCAGTTTGGTGACGACGTAGATGCCGATTATGGCTACGACCAGGGTGAGGATCAGGTAGGGGAGGACAATTTTGCCTCGAATGCTAGAAACAGGGCGCAATAGCTGTACCAACGGGGTTTGTTTTTCCGATTCTTGCTCTTGTGCCATTGGGATTTCCTCCCATCAGGGTGTGGCAAAGTAAGCCAATGCGCGGCGTACTTGTTCCTCGATGGACAATTCCTCGTCCCGGGGCAAACTCTGGAGTGCGGCCTGTGCCTCGACCAGACTAAAGCCCAGGCCGGTCAATGCAGCGATGACCTCGGTGTCGGCGTCGCTCAACGTAGAAGCCGCCTCGAGTCCGGCGGGAATGATTTTATCCTTGAGGTGAAAAATGATTGCTTTGGCGGTCTTGGGGCCAATGCCCGGCACTCGGGACAAGATACCCGGTTCTTCCTGCACCACAGCCTGGCGCAGCGCGTCCGGCGAGACTGCGCCCAACAGCGCCAGCGCCACCTTGGGGCCGACCCCGGAGACGCTCAGCAAGAGTTTGAACAATGCCAACTCTTCTGTGGTGAGAAACCCATAGAGCGTCAACTCGTTTTCCCGCACGTGCAGGTGGGTGAACAAGTCCACCGGTTGCCCAACCTCGCCCAGTTTGGAAAGCAAGCTCAGCGGGGTGCGCACTTGCAACCCCACTCCCCCGACGCGGACCACCACGTGATCCTCCTCGACGCTCCACACCGTTCCACTGAGCCGCGAGATCATTTCACGCCTGCTCCTCGGTCAACGTTGCCAGGCGGGAGGAGTGAAAATGGCAGATGGCGACGGCCAGCGCGTCGGCGGCGTCGTCTGGGCGCGGCGGCTCTGCCAGGCCCAACAACAATCTCACCATCTCTTGCATCTGCGCCTTGTCCGCATTTCCATACCCGGTGACGGCCTGTTTGATCGCCGACGGTGTGTACTCGGCCACGCTGAGACCCGAGTTCGCCAGGGCCAGTAGAGCCACCCCCCGCGCCTGTCCAACGCTCATTGCCGTGCGCACGTTGCTGCTGAAAAAAAGCTCCTCCACTGCCGCAGTTTCCGGCTGCCACTCTGCTGCCAGGTCAACCAGCGCCCGGTATATCAATTGCAACCGTGTGGGCAACGGCTGGCCGGCCGGCGTCCGGATTACCCCGAACGTCAACAGTTTCAGGTCTCCCCCCGCCTCCTCCACCAGACCATAGCCTGTGATGGCGGTGCCGGGGTCAATGCCTAACACGCGCATTGCCCGGGTTTACGCTGCGGATTCGTACATAGCCATTGCGTCGTCGCTGATGTCCAGGTTAGAGTAGACTTGCTGGGTGTCGTCCAAATCCTCCAAAGCCTCGATGAGGCTCATCACTTTGATGGTCTCTTTTTCGTCCAATTGCATCGTCGTCTTGGGGATCATCGAAAGCTCGGCCGTTTCGATCTCGATCCCTGCGTCCTTCAATGCCTGGCGCACGGTCTGGAAATTTTCGGTTTCGGCGTAGATTTCGACCAGGTCGTCGCCAAAGATGACGTCCTCCGCGCCAGCCTCCACCGCGACCTCAAAGATGTGGTCTGCGTCCAGGCCGTCAGGCTCGATGGCGATGTACCCCTTGCGCTCGAACTGCCAGGCGACCGCGCCGGCTTCGGCCAACGTCCCCCCCTGGCGGGTGAGGATGCGGCGGACGTCGGCGACGGCGCGGTTTTTGTTATCGGTGAGTATCTGCACCAGCAGGGCGACCCCGTTGGGCGCGTACCCTTCGTACATCACCTCCACCAAATCTTCGCCCTTGAGTTCTCCCGTGCCGCGCTTGATCGCCCGTTCGATGTTGTCCTTGGGCATGTTGGCGGCCTTGGCCTTGTCCATCGCCAGGCGCAGGTTAAAGTTGACGTCGGGATTCCCCCCGCCGGAGCGGGCTGCGATGGTGATCTCTCTCCCCAGCCGGGTGAATATTTTGCCCCGTTTGGCGTCGGCGGCGTTTTTCTTGTGCTTGATTGTCTTCCATTTGCTGTGACCGGACATGTCTCACTCCCTGTTGATGTATGTGTGATGGTTTGATTGAATTATACCACCGGACGGGTTGATTGTGCAAGCGGTACGGAACCATCTATTTGGGCGCACGGATAAGAAAAACAGGGCAGAGGGAACAATGTTCCTCCACCCCGCTCGTCACTCTGCCATCCCCAGCCGGCTGCCCACACAATCGCGCTGGCCGTGGAGAAAAGCCGCCATTTCCATTGGCCGCTTGCCGGCCATCTGCACCTCGTCCAGGCGCAACGCTCCCTCGCCTGTGGCGACGGCAGCTCCGCCCTCCAGGGGAATCACGGTTCCCGGCGGGCCATCTCCCCGCCAATCCGGCAGTGGCGCGGCCCGCAGTATTTTGAGCCTGCGTCCCCGCCAGGTGGTGAAGGCGCTGGGCCAGGGGGTAAAGGCGCGCACCCGCCGGTCCAGCTCGACCGCCGGCAGAGACCAATCCAGCCGGCCATCGTCCTTGCGCAGTTGCTCCGCGTAGGTTACTCCCTCCGCCGGCTGAGGCTGCGGCAGCAGGTCTCCGGACAGGTAAGCGGGCAGTGTCTCCATCAGCAAGTCGGCTCCCAACCGGGCCAGTTTGTCCCGCAGCGTCTTGCGCGTGTCGGTGGGGCTGATCGGCTCGTCCCTCTGGGCCAGAATGGGGCCTGTATCCAGCCCGGCGTCCATCCGCATGAGCGTCACCCCCGTCACGTCGTCGCCGGACAGGATTGCCGCCGCTACCGGCGCCGCCCCCCGCCAGCGCGGGAGCAACGAGGCGTGGACGTTGAGGCAGCCATAGGGTGGCAGTTCTAGCACGGGGGGGCGCAAGATTTGGCCGAACGCGGCGACGACGATGACATCCGGCGCCCAGGCGGCCAACTGCTCCAGCGGCTCCTGTCCGCGCAGTGACCGGGGCTGAAGCAGCGGCAGGCCGAGCGATAATGCTTCTCGCTTGACCGCCGAAGGTTCCATCCGCCGCCCGCGCCCAACCGGCCGGTCGGGTTGGGTGACGACGCCGGCCACTCGATGGGTGGCGGCTAATGCTCTCAGAATCGGCGCAGCGAAATCGGGCGTGCCCATAAAGACGACTTTCATGACAGGCACATTGTAACACGGAGCGGCGTGGGCGGCAAATCGGCTCCCAAGCCAGTTTTCTCATTCCTGATCCCCCGCTCGCGATCCGACTTGCACGACCGGGCAGAGTGGGGTAGAATTCGACCAATCAACGCCAGGAGGGAGAGAGTGGATCACCGCGAACGATTGATGCAGCACTCGAAGGAGGAACTGGTAGGTTTTCTGGAGGACGCGGCCAAGAACTGGCTGGCCCACGATGGCCTGTGGTTCCAGGCCGCCGAGGCCAGGTTCGACATGGAAACCGCCATCGCCCTGGACACCCGCGCCTGGGAAAAGTTTACCGTCATCGAGGCGCGGCGCATCATGCGCCGCCTGGGCATAGAACCCGGCGGCGGGCTGGAAGCGCTCGAGTTGGCACTGGGATACCGCCTCTATGCCTACCTCAACGTGCAGGAGATAGTCCACGTGGACGAGCGCACCATCATCTTCCGCATGAACGATTGCCGGGTGCAATCCGCGCGCAAGCGCAAGGGGTTGCCGGATTTTCCCTGCAAGCCGGTTGGGTTGGTGGAATATGGTAATTTCGCCCGCACGATTGACCCCCGCATCCGTACCCGTTGTATCACCTGCCCGCCCGACCCCCATCCCGACGAGTATTGGTGCGCCTGGGAATTTGTGTTGGAGGGGGAGGAGGAGGGCCGGGGAGCTGGAGAATCAGGGAGAGGAGAAAACCCGTGAAGCGAGCAGTCAGCGTCAGCCTGGGGAGTTCCGACCGCGACAAAAAGGTCGTCGTCAATCTCAATGGAGTGGAGATCAGCGTCGAACGCATCGGCACCGATGGCGACGTGCCCCAGGCACGCCGGTTGTACGCCGAACTGGATGGTAAAGTAGACGCATTTGGCATGGGCGGGGCCGATATGTACCTGCGCCTGGACGAGCGCGAATATCCCCTCCACGCCGCGCTCAAGCTGGTCGAGCACGTTCACCAGACGCCGGTCGTGGATGGGCGCGGGCTAAAGCACACGTTAGAGCGGCGCGTGTTCGAGTTGGCGGAGCCGGCGCTGGGTGGCATTCCCCACTTTCGCCGCGCGTTTGTGCCGGTGGCCGTGGACCGGCTGGGGTTGGCCCAGGCCGTGAGCGAGGTGAGCGACGAGGTGATCTTTGGCGATCTGATGGTTGCCCTCGGCGTCCCCATCCCCATCCACGGGATCAAAAACTTTCGCCGCGTGGCCCGCGTGATGTTGCCCATCGTCAGTTATTTCCCGCTGAGCATGATTTTCTATGGCAGCGGGGGCGCGGAGCACGAACCCAAATATCAACGTTACTGGGAGCAATCCGACCTGATCGCGGGCGATTTTCTCTTTATGCGCAAGTACATGCCCCACGACATCACGGGCAAGACGATCCTCACCAACACCACCACCGCCGAGAACGTCGAGTTGGTGCGGAAGCGAGGGGCGCGGCTGATAATCACGACCACGCCCCGCTTCGAGGGCCGTTCCTTTGGCACGAATATGATGGAGGCAATGCTGACCGCCTATGCGGGCAAGGGCCGTCCCCTCAGCGACGCCGAGCTAAACGAGTTGATCGACGATCTCGACCTCCGGCCCAGCGTGCAGCAGTTGAACGCATAACGGGGCCGGGTGCTCACTCTTGCCCCGTTACCCCCAGCCGTGCCCGCAGCCGTTCCCGCTCCCAGGCCGGCACCTCGGCCGTCTCCTTTTCCGCCAGGGCCGCCCGCAGGTCGAAAATCTGGTCTCGCAGGAGCGCCGCCTTTTCGAACTCGAGATCACCGGCGGCCGCTTTCATCTGCCGCTCCAACTCCCGGATCAGGTGGGCCAACTCATCCTTGGGAAGCTGTTCCAGGGCCAACTCTTTCTCAGATGACGCCGTGGTCTCGGCCCGCACCCGGTCGGTCAGATCGTGCACCGCTTTGACGATGGAGGCCGGCACGATGCCGTGTTTCTCGTTGTACGCGGTTTGGACCTGGCGTCGCCGGTCTGTCTCCTCGATGGCCCGCTTCATCGAGTCGGTAGTGCGGTCGGCGTACATGATGACTGTGCCGTTGACGTGCCGCGCCGCCCGGCCCATAGTCTGGATGAGCGCCGTATCCGAGCGCAGGAACCCCTCCTTGTCGGCGTCCAATATCGCCACCAGGCTGACCTCCGGCAGGTCCAGCCCTTCCCGCAGCAGGTTGATCCCCACTATCACGTCGTAATTGCCCAGCCGCAGGTCGCGCAGAATCTCTACCCGTTCCAAAGTTTGAACTTGGCTGTGCAGGTAATGTACTTTGATGTTCAGTTCCTTCAGGTAATCGGCCAGGTCTTCCGCCATGCGCTTGGTCAGCGTCGTCACCAGCACTCGCTCTCCCCGCGCCACCCGTTCGTTGATCTGGCCCACCAAATCGTCCACCTGCCCCTTGACCGGTTTGACGACGATCTTGGGGTCTACGATGCCGGTGGGGCGGATGATTTGCTGAACCACCTGCTGGCTGTGCTCCAATTCGTAGGGGCCGGGCGTGGCGGAGGTGTAGATGGCATGGTTGATGTGCGCTTCGAACTCGTCAAAGGTGAGGGGGCGGTTATCCCGCGCCGAGGGCAGGCGGAAGCCGTATTCGATCAACACGTTCTTGCGGCTACGGTCGCCGCGATACATTCCCCGCACCTGGGGGATCGTCATGTGGGATTCGTCCACGACGAGCAAATAGTCGGCCGGAAAATAGTCCATCAGCGTCCAGGGAGGCGATCCGGCCGGGCGTTGCTGCAAGTGGCGGGAATAGTTCTCGATCCCGGAGCAATAGCCAATCTCGCGGATCATCTCTATGTCGTACTGCACGCGCTGTTCCAATCGTTGAGCTTCGAGTAGCTTGTCCTGGCTCTTGAGCTCCTCAAGCCGTTCCCCCAACTCGGCTCGAATGTCCGCGATTGCCTGTTCCCGCTTTTCTGCGGGCGTGATAAAGTGTTTGGCGGGAAAGATTCGCAGCTCGTCCAACTCGGTCAGTAGCTCGCCGGTGAGTGTATCCACCTCGGTGATGCGCTCGATCTCGTCCCCCCAGAACCCGATACGGTAGACGGTCTCGCCGTAGGCCGGTGCTACCTCTAACGTGTCGCCCCGCACGCGAAAAGCTCCCCGTTTGAGATCCATGTCGTTCCGCTCGTAGTGAATGCTGACCAGGTGACGCAGCAACCCGTCGCGCCGTTGTGGCTGGCCCCGCTTTAGTTCGATCATCACCTTGCCCCATTCTTCTGGGTCGCCGATGGCATAGATGCAAGAGACTGAGGCGACGATGATGACATCGCGGCGCGAAAAGAGAGCCGTCGTAGCGGACAATCGCAAGCGGTTGATTTCCTCGTTGATGTCGGCTTCCTTTTCGATGTAGAGATCGTGCCTGGGGATGTACGCCTCCGGCTGATAGTAATCGTAGTAGCTGACAAAGTACTCGACGGCGTTGTGGGGGAAAAAATCGGTGAACTCGGCATAGAGTTGGGCCGCCAGCGTCTTGTTGTGCGCCAGAACGAGGGTTGGCTTTTGCGCCTGCTCGATCACGTGGCTGATGACGTAGGTCTTGCCTGTGCCGGTCGCCCCCAGCAGCGTCTGATGTTGGTATCCCTGGCCCAACCCCGCGACCAATTTCTCGATGGCCTGGGGTTGGTCGCCGGTGGGTTGGAAATCGGAAACGAGTTGAAACTTCATATCCCTCCTGGTAGAACGTTAGTTCGGATATATTATACACCGACCTGGCACAATATACCAGAGCGAAATCGAGCAACTTGCGCCGCAGTACAAAAAAACGTATAATCTGATTAGGGGGTGTTTCATTTCGGCTGGGGCCGCACCGGCTGAAGAGCCGGTGCTGGATGCGTCGTGGGGCGCAAGTCCCCAGCGCCGCCTGTTCACGGCGGCGGTTGCACCGGCCTGAAGAGCCGGTGCTGGTAGCCTGAAGAGCCGGTGCAGGATACGTAAGGCCCCCAGCACCGCCTGTTCACGGCGGCGGCTGTTCACTTGGTCACTCGCCCGACGATTGAAATCATCGTCTGGTACGGGCAGTGTGGTAAACGCACTCGACCTGTTTCAACATACTTGGTTGCGCTATCAATGTCAGCTGAACAAATGACGCGCGGTGTTTGGGTGAGAAAATCCATTGCCATTCTTTTGGCAATTTGGCTAATCCTGAGCATGATTTACTTTGCCGCCTATATGTTGGCGGTCGAGTTCGAGTGGCAATTCCTTTATTACTATGTCTGGTTGGTCGCCTTTGGCCTGCCGTTGTGGTTTTTCCGCCGTCGTGTGAAGGCGGTATTACAAAATTGGCAAGCGCCCGGCTGGGTCAAGTTCTTCTTGTTGGCCTACGGGATGGTCATGCTCGAAGAGGTCTTGGCTGCACTGTTCACTCACCTCGACGAAGGGTTCAACCTCTGGCTCTACTTGCGGCGGATTACACAGTTTTGGGCTTTTAACATTCTGGCCTTTACCGGGTTGATTTTTGCCACGTGGCTGCTATTCACCCGCGTCCAATACACGTTTGGGGAGATGTTTTGCCTGACAGGATTGGCAGGGCTTTATTCTGAGCGAGTCGTTTTTTCACTTCCAACGCAGCCACAGGTCTTTATCGTCTTTGCGCCAATAGTGTTATTTACTTATGGACTCATCTTGTCGCCGGCGCTGATGAGTGGGAATACGTCCCGTCGCCGCGCTCTGCCCTTCCTGCTGCGATGCGCGGCGATGGTAATGGCGTGGTATGTGTTTTCTCAACCACCGGTTTGGTTGCTGGGAATCTTGCGCGTCAATTATCCTTTTCTTTTCCCGCCATGCGGGTTCATCCCTTGCGGCTGATTGTGGAGAATGGCTCCCATCCCTCAATCGGCTCCCGGCCTGCGCCCTGGTCGCCGGGGAGAGCCTGCTCACTTGAATCCTATGACTGGTGAGACGATCCTCATAGTCGAAGATAGCAACTTGAACCGCAAGCTGGTGGAGACAGTCCTCAAGCCCCACGGCTACCGGTTGCTGCTTGCCGTGGATGGGGAGGAAGCGGTTCAAATCGCCGCGCGTGAGAAACCCGACCTCATCCTGATGGATATCCAGTTGCCCACGGTCAGCGGATACCAGGCCACCCAGATCATCAAGGCCCACCCGGAGACCGCCCATATCCCCATCGTGGCGCTCACCGCCCACGCTATGGCGGGCGACCGTGAACGGGCCGAGGCGGCCGGCTGCGATGGCTATATCACCAAACCGATTGACACACGCGCTTTCCCGGGCCAGGTGAGGAAATACCTGGATCTGCCAGATACCGGGCAGGAGGCGATCCCCGATGAATGACGTGAAATCAATTGAGGAACGCACCCGCGAGCAGCTGGAACGCCTCAAATGGGGTATGATATTTGCCCCTTTGGTGCTGCTGGCCCCCTACGCGGCTTACAAACTGTTGGGGCTGGGAATCCATTGGCACGAGGTAGTGCTGGATACCGTGGTGTTATCCGTGGGCAGTTTTGCCATGATGCAGGTCGCCTTCTCCATCATCTTCCGTCTGTACGCCCGTGGTCGAGAGCAGGATGTTGCCCTGCGTGACAAAGAGGCCCGTTACCGCGCCCTGTTCGAACAAGCGAACGACGCCATCTTGTTGGAAACCGGGGATGGGGAAATCCTGGACGCAAACGACCGGGCCTGCCAACTGACGGGCTACGGCCACCAGGAGTTGCTGGGACTCAAAATAGCTGCCCTGGAGCCACCGGGGAAACGACTTGCGCCGCCATCTGGCCTCGCGGACGTGACTGTGGGAGCGCCGTTCGAGACCCAACTGCTGCGCCGCGACGGTTCGCTGATACCGGTAGAAGTGACCACTGCGCCATTGACCGCGGGCGACGACCTGCTGTTTCTCTCGATCATCCGCGATGTCACCGAGCGAGCGGAGGCCGAGCGGTCTCTGCAACGGCGCAATCTGGATCTGGCCGCTTTCAACGCGGTGGCCCAGGCCCTTTCCTCGTCACTAGAGTTGGAGGATACCCTGCACGATGCCCTCGCCAGCACGGTCCACACCCTGG
>CAYNVC010000065.1:0-10462 GCA_964400615.1 uncultured Anaerolineales bacterium
AAAGGCATAGTCACACTGGTGAGCTTGCCGGGGATTTATCTGGTACGGGAAAAATAGAGTTTGGAGGTGGGTCAATCTGTGAAATCTGATTCCGTTACGCTTATCCCGCCCTATGGCGGGGAACTGGTAAATTTGCTGGTGGGGGCGGACGAATTGCCGCGCCTCAAAGAGTACGCTGGTAAGCTGCCTTCGATTCAGCTTTCGGCCCGGGCCGAGTGCGACCTGGAACTGCTGGCGGTGGGCGCATTTTCTCCACTGAACCGTTTTATGGGCCAGGAGGATCACCAGCGCGTGTTGGACGAGATGCGTCTGACCAGCGGCTACGTCTTTCCCATCCCCATCACGCTGCCGGTGGAACCAGGCCCCGCGATTCGGCTGGGGCAAGAGATCGCGCTGCGCAACGCCAAGAACAACCTGCTGGCGGTGATGACGGTCGAGGAAATTTACGAGTGGGACAGGGACGAGGTGGCGCAAAAGGTCTTTGGCTCGCTCGACCTGCGTCACCCGCTGGTGGCCGAGATGCACCGCTGGGGTAAATTGAATATCTCGGGCCGGCTGCGCGTGCTGCAACTGCCGCCCCATTACGATTTCCAGGAGCTGCGCCTCACGCCGGCCGAGACGCGGGCCAGGTTGGAGAGTTACGGCTACCAAAACGTGGTCGCTTTTCAGACCCGCAACCCGCTCCACCGCGTCCACGAGGAACTGACCAAACGGGCAACCGAGGAGGTAGGTGGCGTGCTGCTGCTCCATCCGGTGGTCGGTATGACCAGGCCGGGCGACGTGGATCACTTTACCCGCGTGCGCACGTACAAGGCGCTGGCCGCCAACTATTACGATCCCGACCGGATTCTGCTCTCGCTGCTGCCGCTGGCGATGCGGCTGGCCGGCCCGCGCGAGGCGGTGTGGCACGCGCTGATCCGGCGCAACTATGGCGCTAACCACCTGATCGTGGGGCGCGACCACGCCGGCCCCGGCAAAGACTCACAGGGCAATCCATTCTACGGCCCCTACGACGCCCAGGAGTTGGTCACGCAGTATAGCGACGAGTTGGGGGTCAAGATGGTGCCGTTCCGTATGCTGGTCTATCTGCCGGACGAGGAGCGGTACGAGGAGATCACCAAGATACCGGAGGGGGCCAAGACAGCCTCCATCTCTGGCACCCAGGTGCGGGAAGAGTACCTGAACAATGGGCGCAAACTGCCCTCCTGGTTCACCCGCCCCGAAGTGGCCGAGATTCTGACCGAGAGTTACCCCCCGCGCCACAAGCAAGGGGTCTGCATCTGGTTCACGGGGCTGAGCGGGGCCGGGAAATCCACCACCGCCGAGGTGCTGACGGTGCTGCTGCAAGAGTACGGTCGCCAGGTGACGGTGCTGGACGGAGACGTGGTGCGCACTCATCTCTCCAAAGGGTTGGGGTTCAGCAAAGAGGACCGGGATACCAACATCCACCGGATCGGCTTCGTGGCGTCCGAGATCGTGCGGCACGGCGGCACAGCGGTATGCGCGGCGGTCAGTCCCTACCGGGCGACGCGCAACGACGTGCGGAACATGGTCGGCAAAGAGCATTTCGTCGAGGTGTTCGTGGATACCCCCCTGGAAGAGTGCGAGAGACGGGACATCAAGGGGTTGTACGCCAAAGCGCGGCGCGGCGAGATCAAGGGATTCACCGGGATCGACGATCCCTACGAGCCACCTCGCCACCCCGAAATCAGACTGGATACGGTGCACCACAGCGCCGAGGAGAACGCCCACCAAATTCTGGACTATATGATCCAGCAGGGCTTTGTCCGCCAGTTTGTGGCGAACGGCGATCAGGGGGAGGAAAATTAAAATGTTCAAATTTCTGCGCCGTCACAAGCAGCCCAAGGTGCTGGTCATCGGCCTGGATTGTGGCTCGCCAGAGTTGGTTTTCGATACCTGGCCCGATCTATTGCCCAACCTGCGCGGCCTGATGGAGCGGGGGATTTACGGCAACCTGATGTCATCCATCCCCGCCATCACCGTGCCGGCCTGGAGTTCGATGCTCAGCAGCAAGGACCCCGGCGTGCTCGGCTTTTACGGCTTCCGCAACCGGGCCGACTACTCTTACGACAAAATGACCATCGCCACCGGCGCGGCGGTCAGGGAAAAGCGGGTCTGGGAGATACTGGGCCAGGTGGGCAAGCAGGTCATCGTCGTCGGCGTGCCGCAGACGTACCCGGTCAAGCCGGTCAACGGCTATCTCGTCTCCAGTTTCCTCACCCCGTCGGTCGAGCGGCAGTACACCCATCCCAACGATCTGCGCTACGAGATTGACCGCGTCCTGGACGGCGCGGAATACGACGTGGACGTGCGCCAGTTCCGCACCGAAGATAAGGACTATTTGTTGCAACAGATTTACACCATGAACGACAAACAGTTCAAGGTGATGCGCTATCTGATCGAGAACAAGCCGTGGGATTTCTTCATGTTCGTGGACATGGGAGTGGACAGAATCCACCACGGGATGTGGAAGTACCACGACGTCACCCACCCGCGTCACGAGCCGGGCAACAAGTACCTCCACTCTATCCGCGATTACTATGTCCACCTCGACCAACAGATCGGGACGCTGCTGGAGCGGATTCCGCCAGAGACGTTCGTCCTGGTCGTCTCCGACCACGGGGTAAAGGCGATGCACGGCGGGCTGTGCGTCAACGAGTGGCTGCGCCGGGAGGGGCTTTTGGTGTTGCAGGAGGAGCCGCAAGGAGAGGGGCCAATCCCCTTTAGCAAGGTAAAGGTGGATTGGAGCAAGACAAAGGTGTGGGGTTCGGGCGGCTACTATGCCCGCATCTTTCTCAACGTGGAGGGGCGCGAGCCGCAGGGGACGATCCCGGCCGCGCAATACGAACAGTTCCGCGACGATCTGGCCGAGGCGATTCGCTCGATTCCCGCGCCGGATGGCAGCGACATCGGGACGCGGGTGTTCAAGCCGCAGGAGGTCTACCGCCAGGTGCGCAACGTCCCGCCCGATCTGATCGTCTACTTTGGCGATCTCGCCTGGCGCTCGGTGGGCAGCTTTGGGCACGGCGGTATCTATACTTTCGAAAACGACACCGGCCCGGACGACGCCAATCACGCCGAGAACGGGATGTTCATCCTGGCCGACCCGCGAGCACCGGGCGGCGGGCGGCGGGTGGCGGATCGCCAGCTCATGGACGTGGCGCCGACGATCCTGAATGCTTTCGGGCTGCCGGTTCCGGCGGATATGCAGGGGAGTGGGATGCAGGATGCAGGATAGTGATTTGTACGACCTGGACGAGACGCCGCCGGGCCACCGCTCTGGATTCGTCGCCGTCATCGGGCGGCCCAACGTCGGCAAGTCAACTTTGGTGAACCGGCTGGTGGGGCAAAAAGTCGCCATCGTCTCCCCCAAGCCGCAGACCACCCGCAGCCGCATTTTGGGCATTCTCACCCGCGCAGACGCTCAGGCCATTTTTGTGGATACGCCCGGCATTCACCGCCCCCATCACAAGTTGGGCCGGACGATGGTCGCCACCGCCGCCAGCGCCATCCCAGACGGAGACGTGGTGCTGTTCATGGTAGATGTCTCTGTGCCGCCCACCAACCAGGACGAGGCAATCGCCAAACTGATCCACGAGCAGAGCCAGGCCCCGGTCATCCTGGTGCTCAACAAGATGGATCTGCTGGCGGCAGACAAGGTCAAACAGCACACTGAGGCGTATTGGGGCATAGCGCCCTATCACCGGGAATGGATGATGACCATCGCCACCGAGGGGAAAAACCTGGACAAGCTGCTAGAGATGGTCGTGGCCGCATTGCCGGAGGGGCCGCGCTACTACCCCGGCGACCAGGTCACAGACCAGACCGAGCGGGAGATCGCAGCCGAGTTGATCCGCGAGCAGGTGCTGCGTTACGCCTATCAGGAGGTTCCGCACGCTGTCGCCGTCGTCGTCGAAGAGTTCAAAGAGCGGGAGAACGGGGTGATCTACGTGGGGGCCAACGTTTTCGTCGAAAAGGACTCGCAAAAGGGGATCGTCATCGGCAAAAAGGGGCAGATGTTGCACCGGATCGGGTCGGCGGCGCGGCAAGAGATCGAGCGAATGACCGGCGGACGGGTCTATCTCGACCTGTGGGTCAAGGTACGCAAGGGCTGGCGGCGGGACGAGCGAGAGTTGCGCCGCCTGGGATACAACTGACGCGGCGCGTGACCGGGATGACCAAAAAGCGTCCTTTTGGGGTGATGACCTTTAGCGTCCTGTTGTTGCTCATGGCGTTGCGGGCGCTGGGTTGGGTGCTCGTCAGCGGCCTGACGGGTGGGGTAGGGGCCGGGATGGCAGGTGGGTTGGTCAACCTGCCGGCGGCGCTAATTCTCATCGTCTGCGCGGTTGGGCTGCTGCGGCTGCGCGAGTGGGCCAGGTGGCTCACGCTGGCGGTATGCAGCCTCTATTTTGGTGTGACGTTGTTCAACGTCGTCGCTGCCTGGCCGGGGCTGGAGGGGAACCTGGCCCTGGGTCTGGTGGCGCTGAACGGCGCCGAAGCGGTGCTCGTGCTCGCCTCGGTCTGGTGGTATCTCAACCGCAGAGAGGTGCGGAAAATCTTTTTTTAGGAGGATGGCTCATGGCATATCGTTACCCTGAACCGGCGCACACATTCGGCGAATATTTACTGATCCCCAACCTGACCGAGAAAAAACACATCCCGGAAAACGTGAGCCTCAAAACCCCCCTGGTAAAGTTCGAGCAAGGGGAACGGCCTGCCCTGGAACTGAACATCCCCTTTACCTCTGCCATCATGCAGGCCGTTTCGGACCACAACCTGGCGATTGCTTTGGCCCGCAGCGGCGGGCTGGCGTTCATTTACGCTTCCCAGCCCATCGAGCGCCAGGCCGAGATGATCGGAGAGGTAAAGAGATTCAAGGCCGGGTTCGTGGTCAGCGACTCGAACATCAGGCCAGACGCCACTCTCCGGGACGTGCTGGCGCTGGCCCGGAGAACCGGTCACACCACGATGGCGGTCACGGAGGACGGAACGGCCCAGGGCAAACTGCTCGGCATCCTGACCAGCCGCGATTACCGGCTGAGCCGCACCGATTTGAGCACCACGGTTCGAGAGTTGATGACTCCCTTTTCCAACCTCATCTACGGCGAGGAGGGCATCACGCTGCACGCAGCCAACGATCTCATCTGGGAGCACAAATTGAACACCTTGCCCATCGTGGATCGGGAGCAACGTCTCTGCGCTCTGGTGTTTCGCAAGGATTACGATTACAGCAAGGAAAACCCCAACGAGTTGGTGGATCAGGAAAAGCGGCTCATGGTCGGCGGGGGCATCAACACACGCGATTACCGGGAGCGGGTTCCCGCGCTGGTGGAGGCCGGGGCCGACATGCTTTGCATAGATTCATCCGACGGCTTTACCGAGTGGCAGCGCGAGACGATCCAGTTCGTCAAACGCGAGTACGGCGAGCAGGTCCGGGTCGGCGGCGGGAACGTGGTGGACGGGGAGGGGTTCCGCTACCTGGCCGAGGCGGGGGCCGATTTCATCAAAGTGGGCATCGGCGGCGGCTCCATCTGCATCACCAGGGAACAAAAGGGGATCGGGCGCGGTCAGGCCACCGCCCTGCTCGAGGTGGCCCAGGCCAGGGACGAGTATCTTGCAGAGAGCGGCGTCTACATCCCCATCTGCTCCGACGGGGGCATCGTCCAGGATTACCACATTGCGCTGGCCCTGGCGATGGGGGCCGATTTCGTCATGCTGGGCCGCTACTTTGCCCGCTTCGACGAAAGCCCCTCCAAGCGAGTGATGATCAACGGCGCTTTCGTCAAGGAATACTGGGGCGAGGGGTCGAACCGGGCCAGAAACTGGCAGCGGTACGACGTGGGCGGCGAGACGGAACTGGTCTTTGAGGAAGGGGTGGACGCTTACGTGCCCTACGCCGGCAAGCTAAAGGATAACCTGGCGCTGACCGTCAGCAAGATCATTGCCACCATGTGCAGTTGCGGTGCGCTCACGATAGACGAATTCCAGAAAAAAGCCCGCCTCACGCTCGTCTCCTCCCCTAGCATCAGGGAGGGGGCCGCTCACGACATCATCCTGCGGGATCAGGACACCGCCCACGCGCGGGTCTAGCGATAGAATGGGCCTTTTGGTGGCTATTTTTGAATCTTGAAGTATAACACCGTTTGTGGTATAGTAGAATTGGCGCGAGGAGCGTCGCGGTGACACTGAACAGTCCACACGACCATTTTTTCAGAGAGACTTTTTCCCGGCGCGACGTAGCCACCGATTTCATACGTCACTACCTGCCGGAACAAGTCGCGGCGCAGTTGGATCTGACGGAATTGCACACCGTCAAGGGTTCTTTTATAGACCCCGACCTGCGGGAGCACTTTTCCGACCTGTTATACCGGACGCGCCTGCTGGACGGCCAAGACGCTTACGTCTACGTGCTTTTCGAGCACAAGAGCTATCCGGACCGTCTGGTGGCGCTTCAGTTGTTGCGCTACATGGTGCAAATTTGGGAACAGGCGCTCAGGCAAAACAGCCCGGCGCAATTGCCGCCGATTGTGCCAGTCGTCGTGTATCACGGGGTGGATGCCTGGCTGGTTGACACTCGTTTCAGGGGCCTGTTCGAGGATCGGCCCGCGCTGGCCGGGTACGTCCCAGATTTTCGCTACCAGTTGTGTGACCTTTCAGAGTATAGCGACGAAGAGATCAGCGGCGAGGTGATGTTAAAAGTCACGTTGCTGATCCTGAAACACGTGTTCGATAGTGAATTGGGCACGCGGTTGCCGGGCATTCTATCACTGATGCGCGATCTGGCGCAGGCCCGGAGCGGATTAGAGTATCTGGAGACGGCGCTGCGCTACCTGACGGTGGCGGCTGATCAGTTGAGCGACAACGATCTGGCGCAAGCGGTCGAAGAGACATTTCAGCAGACGGGAGGTGCGCTGATGACTACGATTGCCCAGAGGTGGATCGAAAAAGGCATTGAACAGGGCCTCGAACAAGGTCTCGAACGAGGCCTCGAACAGGGCTTTGAGCGAGGTTTGAAGCGGGCCGCGCACGAGGCGTTGCTGGATATCCTCACCATCCGCTTTGCCACAGTTCCTCCAGCGCTGGCGCAGGCCATTTCCCGGGTCAACGACACGGCACGGTTGCGCTGGCTGCGCAAAGAAGCGCTGACTGCCACCTCATTGGAAGAGTTTTCCGAGTTGTTGGAGGACGATGATGATGACGACGACTCGTCTTTGTCCCTGCCAGGAGAAATGTGACGATGAAACGCCAATTCATAGTTGTTGGGCTGGCAGCATTCGTGCTCTTGCTGCTTACTTTCATCTCGGCGACGCTGGCCGCGCCTGGGAACGCCCCGTTGCGCCAGTCGCCTGAGCAAGAACCCAACGATAGCTTTGCCGAGGCCGATGCTCGCCCCCTGGTGCCTGTGCCTGGTTACGTCACAGGCGTGGTTTCTGAAACGGACACGATGGACTATTTCAAGATGAACAACCAAAACAGTCATCAGTACAAAGTTACTCTGAACGTCCTGGGTTCCACGGGTAACTTGCAACTGATGATGCGCCTCTACGACGGCAGCAAGGGTTTGTTGGGCAGCAGTTCATCCAGTATATCGTGGACGGCATACACGACCACTCACTACGTCCGCGTCGAAGCGCTCCTCGCCAGTACAACCACAGTTCAAAGTGCCCAGTACCGTCTGGACATAGATGAACTTGCCGAGACGCCGACCCCAACTCCTTCGTCAACTCCGACTGCGTCGCCAACCCCAACCAGCACCCCTCCCCCCAGCGTCACCGAAAACGACAAGTACGAAAACAACTACGACCAGGCCCACGCCTACAAGTTGCCGGTCTCGGCCTCCGTCTCCTTGAGCAGCCTCGAGGGACTGGCAAATTTCTATCCCGACCAGAACGACCAGGATTGGTTCAAATTCTGGGCCAAAAATGGCAAGTGGTACCAGGTCACGACCAGTAACTTGAACGGCGTGGACACCTACATCGAAATCCGCGACCGGAACAACAACGTGATCAAGAGCAACGACGATTACACAGAGGGGTATGCCTCGCGGACCTCGTGGGGAGCCACCTACGATGGCTACTATTACATCCGCGTCACCAACAGAGTCAACACCTCCGGCACCTACGATATGAGTGTGCAAGAGAGCGATGTCCCGCCTCCCGACGCCACGGCCACCCCCGGCCCCGGCCCCAGTACCGAGGCTGATAGCTGCGAGGACAACCTCGATTTCGACCACGCCTGCGTCATTGCCACCAATAAATCGTACACCTTTAACCTCCATCCACCCTTTGGCGGCACGGACAACGACTATTACAAAATCTGGGTCAAACCGGGTTTCATCTACAAATGCGCCACCTCGGACCTGGACCCCGGCATTGACCCCAACATGATCGTCTACGACCAGAACCGGCACGGCATCGGCGGCAACGACGACGTCGCACCGGGGAACTTTAACAGCGCCTTTACCTACTATGCCTCCTACGAGGGTTGGCTCTACGTGTTGCTTGGAACCGGCGCCCGCACGCCAAGCGACATCAACCACAGCAACTACACCCTGCTCTGCCAGATTCAGATTCCGGGCCAACCGACCTCGACCCCTGGCCCCGGAGCAACCTCCACCCCACACCCCCAGGCAACCTCCACCCCCAGGCCGACGAACCAACCCACCTCCACGCCGAATCGGAACCTGACGGTGCGTCCGATGACCACACCGACGCCGGTTCTGTCGCCCGAACCGGCGGCAACGCCGGCCCCGCACTTTATCCCCATCACCCTGTTGGTTTACTACGACGGCAACGGAGACCGCCAACCCGGCGCCGGCGAGGGCATTGCCGGAATATCGGCCCAGGCCCACGACGCTGCTACCAACCAGCTATTGGCCCAGGGATTTACCGACGAACAGGGGAACATTGATTTTACCGTCTCCGCCTCGGGGGCCGTGCGCGTGAGCGTGCCATTTTTTGGCTTTAGCCAGTTAGTATCCGGCGATGGGGCGAGTATTTACCTGCGCGTGCCGCCCCAAACGCTTCCGGGTGGGACGCCCTGATTCACACAAACACATTCCCATGAGCAAAAAGCCTCGACGCAACTATATACTGATTGTCCCCATCGTCGGCGGCGCGATCCTCGTATTCGTCGCCGCCGCGCTGATGCTCTATTTGGGGGTCAGACACCTGTTTTCCAACCGGGAGGAAAACCCCGGTATGCCTGTGATAGTGGCCAAGGTCACACCCACGGCCTTTCTATCCCCCACTCCGCCGCCAAACTGTGAGACGATCATCGGCAGCGACGACGTGCAGGTGACTGTTCCACTCCCCACCTCCCTCACGGTGGGAGACGAGCAGTTCCTGGTCACACCTGTACTGCCGGCCCCTGCCGGCTGGAGCTACCCGGAAACGGGAGCAGGCTCGGCGGCCTGGATTTGCGGCACGGTGGTCAACTATGTTCTGGGCCTGGAGCCGGGGGCGGAAAACGAAACGCTGTTGGCCGACCTGCGCCCTGGGGACGAGATCAAGCTGAAACTCTCCAGCGGCGCATCACTCCTCTTCCGCTTCGTCGAGCGGCAAGAGACGGCGGCCAACGAGCCGGGCATGTTTTCCCAATCTCGTCCTCGCCTGACTTTGATCCTGGAGACGGGCAAAGACTCCTGGCAAGTCGCCCTGGCCGATTACGTGGCCGAGACAGAACCGGTACAGCCGCCTTCGCCTGGGGCCACAGCCGCGCCGGGCCAACCGGTGCACGTCGGCGACGCCCAGGTGACTGTCGAGAGGGGACACACGGGCGCAATAGAGGGCCAACCCGCCGGGACGACGTACTACATGGTCGAGTTCTCGGTCGAGAACATCGGCACTGCTCCGCTGGCGTCCGACGAGTTCGGTATGCAATTGCAAGATGGCGCTGGGAACAAATATGCCCTTTCGCCTGCCGCCAGCGCTGCCGGGGAGTATGGCCCCCTCGAAGGTGAGATCGAGCCTGGCGACACGGTCAAGGGCACGGCAGGTTACGTGGTGCCGGACACGCTCGCCGGGCCAGACCTGACCTGGGTCTTTACCCCGCAGCCGGGTTCGGAACTGCGTGCCAGTATCGCCATTCCCTACGCAGGAGGGGGTGGTGAACCCGGCCCAGCCGCCTATGCCGACGTGAGCATCAGCGACGCCTTCCTCAGCGCCGGTGGCGACCTGTGGGTCATCGAGGGGGAAATAAGCAACGTTGGACAAGCGCCGCTCACTGTGGCACTGAACGACGTCAGCCTCAACTCTAATGGGGGGACGAGCAACTTGCGCGTGGCTGCCCCGCCGCTGCCCTGGACGATCCAACCGGGCCAGACGCAGGTGATCGAACTGCAATACGAGAAACCGTCCGCCTCGACCGCGCTCCTTTCGCTGCTGGGGTACTCGTTCGAGATCCAGGGGGTGCAGTGACCACGGCCCACATAGACGAATCT